>JAIRWJ010000076.1 GCA_031269065.1 Rickettsiales bacterium | reverse complement strand
TGTAATGATAGCCGGGGGCACCGAAGCTCCTCTATGCGCCATGGGGATTGGTGGCTTTTCTAACATGCATGCGCTCTCAACGAGATTCAACGACGAGCCAGAGAAAGCCTCCAGACCTTGGGACAGGGACAGGGATGGCTTTGTTATATCGGAGGGAGCTGGTATTCTGGTGCTAGAGGAATACGAACATGCCCGGAGAAGAGGTGCAAACATATACTGCGAGGTGCTGGGCTACGGTCTTAGTGGTGACGCATATCATATAACGGCACCAGATGTAGAAGGCAGGGGTGCAAAGAGGTCTATGGCTATGGCCCTGCAAAAGGGCAGGCTGAATCCAGAAAACGTAGACTATATCAATGCCCATGGCACATCTACGCAAATTGGTGACAAAATAGAATTTAATGCTGTTAGAGAAATATTTCACGGACACGAAGACAGACTTCTCATGTCCTCGACAAAGTCCGCTCTTGGCCACATGCTAGGGGCTGCCGGTTCAGTGGAATCTATATTTTTGGTCATGGCCATCAGAGATGGAATCGTACCTCCCACATTGAATCTAGACAATTTGGATGATGATTGTCGCGGAATAGATCTTGTACCTTGGGAGGCAAGAAAAAAGGATATCAAATTTGCTATGTCCAATTCCTTCGGTTTTGGTGGTACAAATGCGACCATTATTATGAAAAAAATCTGACAATGCCGCTATAGCTCAGGTGGTAGAGCAACACATTGGTAATGTGTAGGTCGCGGGTTCAATTCCCGCTAACGGCACCACAAATTATATCGAAAATATAGAGTTCATCATTTTGACATTCCTAAAACAGTTGGCAAAACGCCCATATTCATCTATCTCTTTTAGAAATCCTTCCTTTACTAAGATCGTAGGGGGTCATCTCCACCTCAACCTTATCGCCCTTCAATATTCTTATTTTATTTTTCCTTATTTTTCCGGATATATGGGCTGTTATGATCATGTCATCCATGTCAACAAGCCTAACTCTGAATATTGTGTTCGGTAGAAGTTCAACGATAATACCGTGCAGCGTTATAACGTCTTCCTTAGACATGTTGTGCACCAATTATTGAAATAATGTTACGGGCCAAACTGTTCCCACCGACACCCACAGCCCCAGAAGAGGTTTTTCCCGCCAGCAAGGGGGAACAAGTACCAGGCAGCTTAGCGACATCACTCATACTTCTTGCCAAAACTCCCCTGTTGTAGGCATGAAACGTAATACCCACCATACTACGCTATGTCAACCTTCGTATTTGTAAGACTCTGTACCAGCTCCTTGAATGTATCCGGTTTTCCTATTGCCATCTCCGACAGAACCTTCCGGTTTAGGACAACACCTGACTTACCTAGTTTGTCAATGAACATGGAATAGGTCATTCCAAATGGTCTTACAGCAGCATTTATTCTTTGAATCCATAGAGCTCTGAAGCTTCTTTTTCTATTTCTTCTATCCCTGTAGCTGTACTGCATGGCCTTAAACGCCTTCTCCCTGGCTATTCTCAGACAGTTTTTAGACCTTCCTCGGAATCCTTTCGTTATCCCCAGAGTTGTCTTTCTCCTATTTTTTGCGGCCACATTATTAGTAGATCTAGTCATATAACTTTCCTATAGTATTTTCCTCAGCTTTTTGAAATAGCCCAAAAAGTTCTTCAGAATCAACCCGCTATCCCCGTCGGAGGTTATACCCTGTTTCCTCTTGTCCCTGATCTGCTGTTTACTTCTCTTAGTCATTCCATGGTTCTTCCCAGAGTGCTTAAATAAAAGTTTACCGCCACCGGATATTTTAAATCTTCCTTTGCAGGAACTCTTCGTTTTTAATTTCGGCATTTCATTGATAGCTAAACATTAAACTTGCTAACTGGTGGGACAGGAAGGATTTGAACCTACGACCAAGACGTTATGAGCATCCTGCTCTAACCCCTGAGCTACTGTCCCGCTCATAGAGGCGATGGTATGTGCTAAAAATTAAAAAATCAATAAAAATATGGCCCCCTTCCAGAAGAATAAAAAATGATTTGCTGTTTCCCAAGAGCTATCGCTTCCATCGCACCGGATGAGATGTTCTCTACCCTAAAGGATAATCTATTTTCTCCGAACAGCCCAAGGTCATATTTCTACCTTTACTAAAGCTAGTGCAAGTTTAAGTTCATCACAGTGACCTCTACTCAGCAGATAATTTTAGACCAACAGGTTTTTACACCAGATCTATTAGAGGAAGAGGATGAGTTTGTTTAATAGGCTATGAACTTGTACAAACAGTGATACTCTCATTGATTTGTTAAATTGCTAGGATACAATAGGTCTATGGTTACAGTGACAGAGACAAGCCCCATGGATATGTCAAAATTGCCAAATCTATTAACCCTTGCAAGGGTTATATTGATTCCGGTTATAGTGGTCTCTTTCTACGTACCGTGGAAAATAACTAATCTGGTGGTAGCCGCACTGTTTATGCTGGCCAGCATAACAGACTATTTTGATGGCTATTTTGCCAGACTGTACAAGGTACAGACAAGATTCGGCCGATGTTTCGACCCCATAGCCGATAAACTTGTAACTACCGTATCTCTCTTTATGATTGTCAGTTTTAATGATAGTATTTTCATACTTATTCCATCTATAATCATAGTTTGTCGGGAAATTCTGGTCTCCGGTCTCAGAGAATTTCTAGGTTCTTTAAGTGTCGAGCTGCCGGTCACAAAGTTAGCAAAATATAAAACTGCTCTGCAAATGGTGGCCATAACCGCTCTTCTGCTGGCCAGCAAAAATTCCTCCCACACCTACGAGACTCTGATGAACTTTTTTGAGGTGGAACCGTTTTTGAGGATATTCTTTAATGGTTTCATAGAGGGGCTAGGGATAATATTTCTAAACATAGCAGCTCTATTTACAGTAATTACAGGGTACATATACCTAAAACTTGGTCTAAAGAGTATATAATGTCTCTAATCTGCGATAAAGGAATTTTACTCAGTGTGAAGAAGTACAATGACAGATGTTCCAGAATGGTACTGTTCAGCGAAAACAACGGTCTGATCCAGATATTTGGAAAGACAGCCAGAGGTTCAGCGGCGTACCAGGTCTACGATTTTCTGGATTTCAGATGTGACTATGTGGACAGCTATAACTACAGAAATCTAGAAATAAGCGTGCTAAGGAGTTACCTAGGGAATGTGTTTTGCAATCGTCTCTTCATGAGTATTTTCAATTCTGCAGCAGCCATAGCTCTGACCCTTTGAGAGAGAGGGAATATAGGAAACCTATATAGAGTGTTTCAAAATATGCTCTTCCTGACAGAATTTAGCCACGTAAATCCACTACCCTATTATATAGATTTTCTGTTAAATGTCTTGGATTTCTCTGGCATTAGACTAAGTATGGACTACTGCTGTGCCGAGGGTGCAGGCGGTGATTCATATTATATCTCGCCCAGAACCGGAAACTGTGTCAGCAGAGAAGTCGGAGAAAAATATAAACAGAGGCTATTCCTGATTCCAAAATCATTCAAAAGTTATTCAGAGGATATAGAGGACATATCCAGTGCCATAGACATAGCACACTACTTCCTGCGCAGAACCTTCGCCGAAAACTGTACAGCACAAAAAAATAGGATGATAGACATCTTCAGAGAAATTCTATTGCAGGAGATCAAAAGACAAGGCTCTATGAACACAGGGAATTGCCAACCGTACGGACCCCGCACCAGGCAAACCCGTTCGGACACACGATCCTAGCTGAATCCCTGCATTCATATGCATCGTTATTTCCATTTATCCAATTTTAGAAAAACACCATCCTTTTTCAGGGGGTTCGTCCAGGCTATTTATTAAAATGTTAAAGACAATAGTTCCTTGTCCAAAGATATATGGGGGATTGCTCATCCATAAGCTAGTCATGCCAGCGCTATCCCCCGGTAAAGTTCATTGAACAGTGGGAGAAGACTGTAATAGGGCATCCCAATACTTTTGCTGAATCTTCTGGTTCGCCTATTGAGTCTAGCTAGGCGATTGCCGATTCTCGAGTTTATAGATTCTATGAAACATATTTAGATTTACTAGCTATATGTTCACTGTAGAATCTGGTGTTTCTATATGCGTCCCCCATATAATACATGACGATGACAAGGCGGCTCTATTTTTCCAGCTCCACGGAGCTTGGAGGAAACGCTGGAGGTGGTGTATGTTTAATCTGCACCTAGATAGATCTCCAACCATTGCTATTAGCATTCGGCTATGGTAGACTGGGCTATAATTGTTTGCCGTTAAAAACCTGCTGCTACGGATGCTAAAATTAAATTTGGAAAGAGTTGTAAATATAGTTTTGGGATCATTTCATATTGCTCTTGCGATTTTTTTGCTCATAGCCATTCTGACCTATGATAAACTGGATCCATCACTAAACACGGTCACCAATTCACAAGTGGTTCATAACTGGATGGACTCGGCTGGAGCCCAGGTGGCTGATCTGGCTGTGCAACTGCTGGGAGTTGTGTCATTTTTTCTGGTGGCACTTATGGTTGTGGCAGGCATTAATTTTCTTAGGATGAAGTCTGGTGGATATAACATATATGTCAAAGTTATAGCCTTCGTCATCTTTGTCACTTCTTGCTGTGCCCTTGTGTCAAAGCTATTTCAGGGGGAGAACTGCTGGCAGTACGATACCTGGGGTGGCGCTCTGGGTTACTACCTTAATAACATTACTATAGCAGTTCCTAGTCAAGCCCTCCTGATTGTCTACGTGTCTCTTCTGCTGACTTCTATGTATATTTTGACTAACTTTAGTCCGAAATGGTTCCGCAGGACTATGCGGAAAATATACAAGAGTACGGGCAGTTTTTTTATGTTTATTCTCAAATTACCCCACAGACTGGTAAAATTGCTGGTCTTGGGAAGCTGGCGGCTGCTGAAATTTAGAAAGAGGAAAGCTTCCCTTATTATGGAGCCGGTGCCTAGCAGAAAGAAAATAGAACAGAGTGGCCAAACAGATGTACCAAGGACCCTTGGTGGGAAAAAGGATGAACAAAAATATGATATTCCTAGTAAAGAAGAAAATTCTAGTCCAGAGCCAGAGATGGACAAAAGGAAAAGACCAAAGATGTCAGTGTTTTCGTTTTTTGCCGGAGGAAAAGAGTCTAGCTCCGAAGGCAAATACAAATTACCGACTTTGGAGCTATTAGGTTCATCCAATGGAAGTGTTGTGGATCTGACAAAGGAGGAGCTAAAGCTCCAGGCGGGGGACCTGTTGAGGGTACTCAGAGAATATAAAATCACAGGAAAGATCGTTGGTATAAAAGTCGGACCAATAATAACTCTGCATGAATTTGAACCATCGGCCGGTACAAAGTCGTCGAGAATAATAGGCTGTGCCGATGATATAGCCAGAAATCTGAGGGTGGAATCGGCTAGAATTTCCGTCATAGCTGAGAAGAATGTGGTGGGTATAGAGCTTCCAAATAGACAGAGAAATACAATTTTTCTCAGGGATATTCTGGCGCTAGATGACTATAGAAATAGCAATTATGCGCTACCTGTGGTGCTAGGCTTGAACATAGCTGGTGCTCCGGTTATCATGGATCTAACCCGAGCCCCACATCTTTTGATTGCCGGAACTACTGGCTCTGGCAAGTCTGTCTGCATAAATACGATGATTCTATCATTGCTATATAAATTTCATCCCAGCGAGTGCAAAATGATAATGATAGATCCAAAGAG
>JAIRWJ010000078.1 GCA_031269065.1 Rickettsiales bacterium | reverse complement strand
AATCGGGATGTGGTCGCATTCTCGGGCTTTGTGGAGAGAATACTGGAAAGTCCGTCGAAGCGTGCAAAAATAAGGGCAAATGATGATTTTATCTCTCCGAAATGTCTCAGTGGTCTGAGATTAGTTAGGGACAATGCTATATATGAAGATGATAATCTGCTGGTTATAGATAAACCCTACGGTCTGGCGGTACAAGGAGGTACTGGCATAGACCTGAGCCTAGACAAAATATTAAAAAATCTCTCCAGCGGAGAGGAGAAGCTTAGATTAGTCCATCGTCTAGATAGGTACACCACCGGAGTACTGATAATAGCCAAAAATATGACAACAGCTAAAAGGCTGGCGAAGATTTTCAAAAGACGGGAAAATCTGAGGAAAGAATATCTTCTGGTTGCCTGGGGACACATCCATAGAGATAGTGGTCTTATAGACTACCCGCTAACCAAAAAATATGAAAATAATCTGGAAAAGGTCTATGTGGATAGGCTGGGGGGACAGGAGGCGTTAACGAGCTATAGGACTCTGTCCTATTCGAGCAGCTATGACCTATCTTTTGTAAAGGCAGAAATAATAACCGGCAGAACGCATCAGATTAGGGTTCATTTTGAAGGGATTGGTAGTCCGCTGCTAGGGGATTTCAAGTATGGCAGAGAGGATGGTAAAACTCTGACTAGCAAATTACAGCTCCACTCCTATCGGACCACTCTGAATTTATTCGGGAGAGAGCATGTGTTTGTTGCCGAAATTCCTCGGCATATGGAAAAGGTCTTGGATAGAGTATTCCCAAATTGGAGAGAGCTTCTGTAGATTTCTGGTTCTCTTGGTAGTCGCACTGCTGGTTTTAGAAATTAGAGGAGTTGATGGATCGAGTTTTGGAAATGGGCTTTCACATTCACTCCATATTCTGGTGGACAGAATGGAGAAAATGCGGAGTTAAGGAGGGTAGTATGAAAACAAAAATTACTGAGTAGCTCACCTGTATTTGACTTTTCTGCGGATGGAAATAGTCTGAGGGTATATTTTTACTAAATTATGCATACCGGCATACTTTGGTGTACCAGACTTGTTGGGTTGCTAGCCGGTAGATGTCTAACCGAGGTAGATTAGAATGGAAGAAAAAGTTGAAGAAAGAGTTGGTAATTCAGAAATTGGAACCAAAACCGATGAAGGTCGACTGGATGCTTCTCAAAAGGCCAACATAGAAAGAAAACCACTTTTTACGATGAGAGAACTGTTGGAGGCGAGTGTTCATTTTGGTCATAGGACCATGAGATGGAATGCTAAGATGGCTCCCTACATATATGGAATCAGGAATAAGATTCACATCATAGATTTAACCCAGACGGCTATATTGATAACTGAGTCTATGAGGATTCTGAAAGAAATAGTCAGAAAGAGAGGAAGGGTACTGTTTGTATGCACAAAAAAGCAGGGAGCTGCGAGCGTTAGAAATCTGGCCAATGAGGTAGGTCAGTTTCATGTGACCCATAAGTGGCTCGGAGGCATGCTCACAAATTGGAAGACAGTTTCCCAGTCTATAAAGAAAATCAAATCAATAGAGAACCAGCTCAATGACGTGAATAGTAAAATACCAAAAAAAGAGCAGGTGGTTTTGAATAAAACTCTAGAGAAATTAACAAATAATCTGTGTGGCATACGAACTCTGGGTGGTCTGCCGGACCTGCTTTTTGTTTTCGATGTGCTTAAAGAATCTCTTGCGGTGAATGAGGCCAGGGTACTGGGAATCCCAATAATGGCCATCGTAGACACAAACTCTAATCCGGAGATAGTGGACTACCCTATACCAGGAAACGACGATTCTATAAAGGCTATACAGCTCTATTGTAGAATTATAGCCGATACTCTGAGGGATGTGAAGGTGTCAAAGCCAAAGCCTGAGTCGCCAGACAGGAAGTCGACATCAAGAGGCGATAGAGCAAGGAGTAGTAAAGAATCTGTCGGTGATGGGAACATTCCCGGCAACGGGGCAACCGGGGGTGAGAAGGCCGCCAGTGCCGAAGCGAGAATATATGGCGGATTCGAAGGACTGATAGCCAATGGCAGTGGCCAATATACACAGAGTTAGGCTACAGTTGTATTTATTCTAGAATCTGTGACTGGAAAATTTTCCAACTTCGATATTGTCTACCGGCCTACAGCCGGCAGTAATCTGGTGCCAGTCCCAGGTATTTGTCAGGTTATTGAGAATAAAGACAGAGTTTTACAGGAAAACGTATTACCAAATTTATATTGGAATCGATTTGATCTGCGATTTGGCGATAATTATGATCTCTATGAGATAAAATCAGGTTTTAGAAGTTATTTTGTCGCTGTCCACTCTGACGGGAGTGGAATTGTTTTGTCTATGTATCTACGAAATATTTCTCCGTCCATTTTTGCCGAGCTCCTAAAGTTTCTATTTGAAAAATACAGAGAGGCCCGGTCCATTCGTATGCTGAATTCGTATACCTACAGTCCCTGGCTAAAACCGGAGGAGCATGGACACATAGAACTTCCGAGCACTAGAGGGGAATTTGATGCAAATCTGTCACCACGCGTTAGATATAATACAAAATGGTATCCGAAGAAAATACGTAAGCAGTTCGGCGATTATAAAATAGAACACTGGGCAATTGGAGACACACCGCTGGAAATTCATGACAGATACAAAGAGTTTAAGTTTGCTACCCACGGCGATATCGACAATGTCGCCATGCAAATGGCAGACAAAGTCTGGGCAATGTATATTGGCAGTGATGTGGCTGCAATACTACAAATTTCCGATACTTCGGGAGGAAGGGATGCGTTTCTTGTCAACATAACGTATAACCAAAAGTATGCAAAATGGTCAGTTGCAAATGTTCTGTACTATACGGTTCTGCAGAATTTAATCGGCTGTGGCTACAGGCGGCTTTTTCTACTTGGAATGCTTGACTATAAGCGATATATGAACGGAATCTCAACAATGACATTTAGCGGCACGATAGACCGTCGGTATCTTCCTCCACCAAAATACCTAGTGTGGCTGGCAAAATTTCCACGGTCTACCCATAGGCTAATAAAATTTTTGCTGCCCCACAGACGGCAAAAGCTTGCATTCGCTGGACTATATAATCTAACCCACAGTTGGCAGTGGCCACATCTTACCGGAGAAGCACAGAATAGCGGTGGCTCAAGCCGACATTCGCTATTACCTGACATATTTCTAAACAAGATAACTCCATATATTCAGAACAAAGAAAATATGGTTTTTGCTGACATTGGTTGTGGCACCGGACATATTATTTCCAAATTGTATAGCCTATTTAGATACCTCATTGGTATAGAATATGACCTGCCTATCGCGGAAGTTTGCCGTAATAATTTAAGGACCGAAGGAATAGCAAATGCTGAAATTTATGTTATGGACACCGATCAGATTTCAGACGGACTTGTCGACAGTATCAATATTTTTTGCCTCTATAGCCAATTCTATGGTGGAACATTCGACTGGTTCATCGAAAACCTGAATAGGTCCATTATCCGTCACCCACGTGAATGTATACTCATCTACGCCAATCCGGCCCTTCGAGAATCCGCAGATAAACTGAGGGGATTCAAATTATCTGCAAAGATTTCAACGGGTGGCACATTTGATATCCTACTCTATAGTAACAGTATTTAATCAAAGAGCGGCAGAATAGACAAGGAGAGGGCATAGGATATTTATCCCTATAGGTCAGGACTGGTGCCGGCACGACTGGGTTGCGCCTGACCTTGTGGATTTTTTAGGGGTGTTGCTATTTTTAGAAAACATAGTTAGCATTATCGACAAGACTTCGGAGCAGATTGGAGAAGAGTACAGAAATTCCGGTTTAGTGAAAAATCTTCTAGAGAAAAACCTGCACAGCAGATGTAATACTTGCAAACTCAAAAGGGTATGTGGTGGTTGTAGTGCTACAGCCCGCGGAGTAACCGGTGACTACCAGGGGAGTGACGTGACCTGCTGGAGGGCCGCAAATCTGTAAATATGATGATGAGCAGCGAAATAGCCAGAATGATCGGGACTAATGAGTGTGGAGGAGCTTTCAAGGTGGCGGAACGGATCGAAGTTCGCAGACTGGGAGTGGGCGATGCCATCGATTTCGTGGAGTTTATGGAAAAAATGGTATCGGAAACAAATTTTCTGCTGCCAACACTGGATGAAGTGAATAGAGATATTGAGAAGCAAAAAAAGATGATTGAGAATTTCGGTAGTCAAAAAAATGTATTCGTTGCCTGGGAGAGTAATAGTGTAGTTGGTTTTCTGGGACTAACAAGACTAGGAATGAACAAAGTAAAACATATAGCCAATTTTGCTATCGGAGTATTGAAATCCTGTAGACGTAGAGGAATTGCTACTGGGCTAATGCTGGAGGGAGAAAGATGGTTAAGATCTGAGGGTGTCCGTAGAGTTGAGATGACTGTTGCCGTTTCGAATGTGGAAGCCATTTCTCTGTATAAAAAACTGGGCTTCAGAGAAGAAGGTCTGAGAGCCAAGTCCCTGAATATAGACGGGGAACTCCAAGATGAGCTGTATATGGGAAAGATTCTAGAGTGAAGTGAAACAAATAAAAATAGAGCCTCTTTTAGGCTCGTTAGATTTCAGCAGGATCTCTTAATGAGGCTTTTTCCTTTTTTAATCCCAATGCAGGACCCGTTCTGTGAGGTGATAACGATTTTTCATTCCAGGAGGACTGGATTAACTGACAAAATAAAAAATGGATAAAGAACAAAAAATTATACCTTTTCTGTCTTAATGATGTAAGCTTCGCAACTGCAGAAGATAGGAAAGAGGTAAAAAATTTTTTAGAGGAATTATTTCCGGAAAAATCCTTATTTGAAGTCAGATAGGATCAAAACCAAATGAGAAATCGAACTTTTCAGTAATTTCGATATTGTTGCAAGGTGCTCCGTGGGCCGGGGGTTGAAAAATTGCAAAAATGTATTTAAAGTCCCGCATAGAGCAGACGATCCCTGGGTTTCACTAGAGCCAGGGGCTGAGGAATTGCAAAAATGTATTTATAAACAACGGGAGGGTGGTAAAATGGTAGATTTGGCTCTGGTCAAGAAACTTAGAGAGGCAACGGGCTGTGGAATTTCTGACTGTAATGTGGCTCTGACCAGTACAGAGGGTGATTATGATAGGGCGGTGGAGTGGCTGAGGAAAAAGGGGTTTTCTGTGGCAGTCAAAAAAAGTGGCAAAACCGCTACCGAGGGTCTTATTGGCATCTACAGTAATGGGAGAGTGGCGTCGATAGTGGAGGTAAATTCGGAAACTGACTTTGTCGCAAAGAATAAAAAATTTCAAGAGTTGGTTCTGGATACGGCAAAAGCTTCCTTGAATGTCATAGGTTCAGCAAATTTTATTGATGATGTCAAAAGTCAGTCACTAAACGGTAAAAGAATAGGTGATGAGTTTACGGAAAAAATTAATATGATAGGGGAAAATCTCCAGTTAAGAAGAGGAAAAACACTGGAACTGGTTGGCAACGGGCTGGTATCCACCTATCTGCATAATAAGGTGACTGAAAATCTAGGCAAAATAGGTGTGATATTATTCTTGAAGTCGGATGCCTCCGGAGGAGAGCTGGAGGAACTAGGAAAGCAACTAACTATGCATATAGCAGCTGCCAGACCCGAATTCTTTAAAGGATCCGATGTTCCAGCCGAAAGAATAGATAGAGAAAAGTCAATTTTCATCGAGCAGGCACGAAATTCTGGCAAACCCCAGAACATAGCTGAAAAGATGGTTGCCAGTAGAATAAAAAAATTCTATGAGGAAAGCTGTCTAATGGATCAGATATTTGTTATGGATAATAAGACGAAAATATCTGACCTGTTAGCTGACTTTGGCAAAAAAAATGGTTCTCCGGTGGAGATTCAGAACTATGTCTACCTTGTACTCGGGGAAGGTCTTAGTAGAAAAGAAAATAATTTTGCTTCGGAAGTTAATTCGATGCTGAAATAGTGGCAAGGGTAATCAATTTTACCCAGAAGGCGACTGCCTAATTTAAATTTACCAGCCGTTGGTGTGGACTTTTTTACTGTCAAAGCGATCCTGGGTTTCGAATTCTCTGTCGGAGTAGCCAAAAATTACAAGACCCAGAGGGGTGACGTATTCTGGAAATCCAAATAGTTTTCTATATTCCAGAGCTTCGTCGATGCTTACACCAGACCACAGACTTCCAATACCCAGAGCTGTAGCTGCTAATAACATGTTCTCTATGCAGGCAGAGGTATCTACAATCCCATAGTCCTGGAAAGAGGCTTTTTTATCGTAGCATGTCAGAATGGCTAGAGGCGACTGAATAATCATTTGTGCATACATAGCTATTTTTGCGACTTCTTTCTTCTTTTTATCATCAGTGATAGTAATAAATCACCAAGGCTGTTTGTTCATGGCACTTGGCGCGGTCATTCCGGCAGCTAGAATTGTGTGCAGAGCCTCATCGGGCAGAGGAGTGTTTTTAAACTGTCTTATACTTCTCCTTTTGTGAATAACATCGATTACTTCCGATTTCATTGCTTATAGCGATATTTTATGAAAATGATTAGTAAGACATTTTTATGATTTGTCAATCTGCTATGGATTAAAGGAGAAGCGACACATATTAAAAACCTATATTTTGTTCTATTATTTTTACTATTCTTCGAAGTAATCTTTACCTCAGAAATAAAAATAGAAAATAGCACTCTTGAACTGTATTCCAGAGAATATTTCTCTTTGTCCAAAATTTTCGTGCGTAAAGCCCCGTTTACCAGATATTGACTTTACATAAATACTATTTATGTTGCGTTGATTATATCAATTTTATGGGAAAAGAATATGGATAATGAGTTTTTTAAAAGAGGTACTTTTGGCAACAGGGTTTCTGGAAGCGATGTTTTTGACATTGAATTATCGGAGACAGAACCAGAAGGTCCCAGGATCACTGAGGTTGAAGAAGAGGGGGCTGGCCAACCTAGTGAGGGCAAGGTATCAATTGTGGAACCAGATGGCACAATAATAAAAAAGAAGGGAAACTTTGATCCCTCCGGTCGCCTCGTTATTGGACAAAAGGCAAGCACGGGACCTGGTGGTAAGTACAATGGTTCTAAATTTGAAGGTGGCGCATTTGACTCCAATGAGAATCTTATCGAGGGCTCGAGAACGGAAGTGACAGTTGACGACAGGGAAATCAGAGAAGAAGGGAAATTCTGTGTTTCTGGCTATCTCTACAGGGGCAAAAGGACAGCAGTGGGAAGTACTGGGAAAATTACAGAGTCCTTTGACTTCGAATCTCCTGGTGATGGTGTTGAAGATACCAGTATCGATGGCGCAAAGATAACTACGGAACCCAACGGTACGAAGACGGTTGAGAATGGAAAATTCGATCTTCCTAGCGGAAGTCTCTCCGAAGGCGAAAGGATAAAAATGAAAATAGATGGTTTGGAGAT
>JAIRWJ010000061.1 GCA_031269065.1 Rickettsiales bacterium | reverse complement strand
CAATTTCCCCCCGTTGCTGGTGATAACATATCAGTTGGATACACTGAAAATTATATTTTGCAATATTCCAGGCCTATTTTTATAGGGAGTGCCACAAAATCACAAAATAGTTACTTTTTCAAACCTACTTTTTCATCTCTATTGCTGTTCTCTGACTAACACTTTTCTATCCTGTGTGGGTAGGTAGCCTCGTTTTTTCCTTAAACGTAGAAGAAAAATATGTTAGATAATTAGGTGCAGAAAATGAATTTTATGACCCCCCTACTCTCTCCTGAATTCCTCGAAATCGAAAGGAGATTTTAGCCCTTTAGCCGGGAAAGGATTTATGAAATGAATTTTTGAAAATTCAACTACTAGCACAGCTAATATTTCTAAAGTAAAACATTAAATTATATGTTGATAATCTCTATATTATATGTAATTTTAATAAAATACTTCTAAAGTAATTAATTAATTAGTCATTTACTTTAGAAGTAATTCATCGAATTCAATAAAATTTCTAGTAATATCAGTATATAATATTAATTAATTACTTTAGAAGTACTTAGTTAACTAATTTTCTCGCAGATAACTTCTAAAAAATAATTATCCAAATCATTCAGATATTTAATATTATATATGTCATTATTGTTGATAAATCTCATGTTAGTCGTTATTATATTGGGTCTGCGGAGAGTTATCAGATGTGTGGCTTTTATCTCTAAAAGATTAAAAGTTGAATTTTGAGCATTAGAGAGTATTTTTATATTTCCCCAAACATATTTCAAAGTCTCCCAGTGATTTGTGAACCCCCCTGCCCCATCCGATGTTCTGACTAGCTCCTGTAATTCTAGTCTTTTACTAAGTTCGTTGATTTTGCCTATTTTCATGTGTTTTCTGGTTTCTTACTGTTGAAAATATTTCATAGTCTTGTGGTCTTGTATTTTTTATAGATGCTATAGGATGCTCTGGGTATGGGAGAATAGCCTAGTTTGTCCTCAAAAATCTTTGCTGTATGGAATAGAATACCCTGCTTCAGATCATCACCAATCACCTCCAGCTTCGCCCAGTAAACTATGTCCAGTCTGTAGAAACTATATGGAACTTTCTTAAAAATAAGATTGTCATTAACACTATCTAAAAAATAGTCTTCCTCATCTATCGAAATCTCTTCATTTTTAGAGCTAATCATTTGTGCAGATTCTACTGTGGTCACCGGACCATACATCAGATGGATCTTGTTTTTTATGCCGTTGTAGAATGAATATTTATATTCTTTTTCTAGCAAACTTTGGCCTATCATCAGCTCACACTGTTTTATAGCAGTTTTGAACGACCTCAGAATTAATTCGTCCTCATCCTCGTAGTCCACCTTGAGAAAAAGTCTTATATTTTCCATATTTATAGGCAAATTATCGCTTTCCTCTAGAATTTTTACTATAGGCATTTCACTTGAATTTTGTCGCTAAATGAATTATAAGTTTTTTAGACTTTATGATATGATATTTCTGTGTGGAAGGTCATAAAATGTGCAACTATATTTTTGGTTTTTTCGAGTCTTAGAACGGCGGCCGGAACCTCTTCTTCCTATAGGATACCGGAGGAAGATGTAAGGAAAATTGAGACGCTGGACCATGAACTGTGTCTATCTCGGGGGCATGATCTGATGGACAATTATAGCGCCAGACTATATTGGAACTGTAGACTAAACCTCCTGGACGATAGAATAAAAAGTCAGCCAAATCTGGGAGAAAGGGATAAAATGTACAGTAGGGAATTGAAAAGAATGAGGATAGTCATAAAAAACTACATAGAAAGAGCGGATAGTCGTATTAATTTTGATGACAAAAGGATTGACGACGCAGTTGATGGAGAAAATAATCAGGAAGACGATTATAGGCTAGTTATACGAAAAGAAGAGGCTTACTATTATAACCTTTTGCAATTTTCTAGATATGATCTAGATGTGCAGGCTGTGAATACAGCCATTGAAATTGAAGATATCCTGCTTACAAGAAAATTGCTGGATAGAAGAAGAGAAATGGCAACATTTAGAGAAAATTTGGAGAAATATCCTGAATGTGCTAGGCTTAACCTCAATAGTGGAGAATTCACCAGGTGTATGGAGTTCAAAATTGAAGTCGAAAATTGTAAACAGAGGGCTTTGAATAGGATTGAAAATTTGGAATACAAGAACAAATTTGACTGTAAAAAAGAGGCTATAAAAAAATATCCGGACTATATGGTTCTCTATAATAGCGAGTATCAAGAACTAAAGAACAGAAAAAGGGATGAGTTCAATATAAATAAAGAGAAAGATGACGCTATTGAGCGAAGACTCATTGAGCTGAATAGGCTGATGTCTGGCCCAAGGCTGTCATCCCTACAACTAATAGATTTGAGAAAATTTGAGGAGCAAAAGTGTAACATGCAGAGGATGATAGAAAGCAACATATCCAGAACACTACTTGTAGAGGAGTGTGAGAAAATATTAAAACAAGCTGGAGGGGGATAGTAGGTGAAAATAGTCTTTATGGGAACACCGGATTTTGCGGTTCCGTTTTTGGATAAGCTTCTGAAATCCGACCAGGATGTTGTCGGAGTCTATACAAAAAAAGCAAAGATCAGAGAGAGAGGACAGAAACTGGGGAATACTCCGGTGTACAATCTGGCTGCTTTCTGGGGTGTACCTATTTTTACTCCAGGCTCTTTTAGAGGCGGGAAGAATTTGGAAGATCTAAAGATGTTGGCACCGGACCTAGTGGTGGTAGTGGCCTACGGTCTACTGTTACCCAGAGAACTTCTGGAGATACCAAAATATGGATGTCTTAATATCCATCCATCCCTACTTCCTCGTTGGCGCGGCTGTGCCCCTATGGAAAGATGCCTAATGTCTGATGATGATGAAACCGGAGTTTGTCTAATAAAAGTTGATGAGGGTCTGGACAGTGGGGATATAGTATCATCTAGAAAAGTGGCCATAGCTATGGATACTGACATAGCATCGCTGCGTCATAGGCTGGCCAATCTAGGGGTAAATATGTTGATGGAGGCACTTGAGACCCTGGATAGAAATAAACAGATCTCTGGTACAAAACAGGACGGTGCTCTGGCAACATTTTCTGAGAAGATAACTAGCGAGGATGCTCTGATAGATTGGCAAAATGACGGTGCCAGAAAGATCCATAGAAAAATCATGGCTCTCGGTGATTCCGTCGGAGTCCATCTGAAGCATGGTGGAAATGGACTGAAACTCATCAAAAGTAGCTATAGCCTCTTGTCCGGAGGAGCAGGAGAAGTTGCTCGGATTGTAGATAAAAATTTTTCTATAGCCTGCCGAGATGGTCTGCTGGAAATAATTGAACTGCAAAAAGAGGGGAAAAAACCGCTAAGTCTGAGAGACTTCCTAAATGGCTATAAATTCAGTGTAGGAGATCCGGTGAGATAGTTCCATTCCCGAAACGGGAAAATCATGTCTCGACAGAGAAACACTTGGGAGTCGCCGTGTCCTAAAATACGGAAGTCATCTAAATATATCATAAACAGCTCTACCTTCCCCTGAATTTTTCCCCTTCTCTAGAAGTTGTTTTTTCTCCAATGATGGGAGTTGCTGACTCCTGTTGTCCTGTTGCCGAAGGCGATGTTTTGGTGGTTCCATTCGTAGAAGTCACGCCTTTGAAAGCCTGTATGTGTGTACCGGAAACAATAAGATTACTGTTAGATTTGCTAGCGGATTCTATCTTGGATTTGTTTATCTGGAACATCGTCAAATCATCTAAGTTTTTTTTCTCTTCACCGTCTACATATTTTTTATATTCAATGGTATGTGCTTTTTCATCCTTAATTTCAACTGGCCCATAAAATTTCCCATCAATATTAACCTCTCCACTATGGGTCTTGCCGTCAGCTTCCTTTTTAACCTTGTAACCCTCTATTTTGCCATTCATAAAATGCCCTTCCTCTGAACTACCATCTTGGTGTTCTAGCTT
>JAIRWJ010000027.1 GCA_031269065.1 Rickettsiales bacterium | reverse complement strand
CGATTGCGTTTTCGTTTATAATATTTCTAGCGGAAACTATAGCCTGCTCTAGCAGAACGAAATCTCTGCTCAGGTTAGCAAAAATGTAGCTATGAACGCCACTCTGTCTGCTCCCAATGACTTCACCTATCCCTCTAATTTTTAGATCCTTCTCAGCTATGCTAAATCCATCATCCGTGGAACGCATTATTTTCAGTCTCAGCAAGGCGCTTTCAGGACATCTGATGGCATCGTGGAGGAGCACACAGTATGACTGTTTGTCTCCCCGCCCTACCCTGCCTCTTAGTTGGTGTAGCTGGGACAGGCCAAATCTCTCAGGATGCTCTATGACTATCACAGTAGCATCTCTGACATCAATGCCTACCTCTATAACGGTTGTGGAAACTAATATTTTTTTATCATCATGGTTGCAAAAATCTTCCATTACTGAGTCTTTTTCCTTCTCGGACATTTTTCCATGGATAAAGGCCACGGTGTCCCTACCAAAAATATTACAAAATTCCTCATATTTACTTTTGACATCCGATAAATAACTATTATCATTTTCTTCTACAAGAGAACATATCCAATATATCTTTTCATTTTCTTCGATCTTTTTCTTCATCCTTAGAATCAGAGCATCATATTTATCCATGCTAACTAGTGCCGTAATTATTTTTTTTCGATCTACAGGCCTATTAGCAATAACACTCAGATCCATCCCGTTATACAGTGCCAAAGCCAGAGTTCTCGGAATCGGTGTGGCTGTCATGGTCAGAATATCCATATTCTCACTCTTACCTATTAGTTTTAGACGCTGCTTCACACCAAATCTATGCTGTTCATCGATCACGACGAAGGCAAGATTTTTGAATTCTATGTTCTCCTCTATGATAGCGTGTGTGCCAACCAGTATGTCTATGTCTCCGCTTCCCAGTCTGGCGAGAATGTTCTTCCTAGCAACACCCCGGGTGCTGCTGGTCAGCAGCTCCACATTTATCGACAGCTTCTGGCAGATACTTTCTATACTAGCGAAATGCTGAACGGCCAATATGGTTGTTGGCACCATCAGCACACACTGGTCATGATTTTCTACATAGTTCAGCATTGCTATAATGGCTACAATGGTCTTGCCGCTGCCCACATCCCCCTGCAGCAGTCGCATCATACACCTATCGGAAAATGTATCGGCTTCTATCTCCTTTAGCGCTCCAATCTGGTCCTTGGTTAGCCTAAATGGTAGAATCCCACTTAAAAGTTTATCTTTCAGCTTTTTTTCACTATTGGCCAGTGGAATCTTAGTGGATTTTTTCATACTTCTGCTAACTACCAGCGACAACGCCAACTGCTGGGCTAGTAGTTCGTCAAAGGCCAGCCTTGTTCTGTAGACACAGTTTCTGGGATCAAACATGGTCTCTGGCCTGTGCAGACTTATAAGACTATTTTTCCAGCTATGCCAACCATTAGATCTCAGAGTAGTAGCATCTAGCCACTCTGGCAGATCTGGGATATTATCGAGAATACTCTGGATATTCTTGCCAATCTCTCGATTTGTCAGACCACTGGTCAGCGAATAGCCCGGCTCCAGCGACGGAATTTGGTCAACACTGGAGCAAACATAGTCGGGGTGAACTATCTGAATCTGGGAATTATAGAATTCAACCTTCCCACTGACAAATACTCCGGAACCAATTTTAAATTTATTATCTATATAGTTTTCAAAATACCTGTAAAAAACAACCGATATAAAATTATTGCCAAGGTAGCAAGTTAGAGTGAAGGGTTGCTTGGGCTTTCTTGGTGGATTATGGGCTACGACCTTGAGTCTAGCCGTTATTATATCAGATTCACTGATTTCTTCTATGCTACTAACAAATTTTCTCTGAATTATTTTCTCCGGCACATGAAACAGAAGGTCTATCATTCTAGCCTCATCATCCTCTGGAGTTCTAGTTTTTTTCAGCAGCAACCTTCCATAGGTTTGCAGTTTCCCTTTGCCGACACCAACCACATCGGATATACCTTTAAACAAGAAATTTAGCCTATCTGGTCTCAACCTGGACTAGAAATATTATTAAGACTATAGAACAACGTTCTAGCAAAAAAATCAAGCCGAGCAATTTTTTCACCCAAGACTAATCCCCTCCAGTTATTTTTTCTAGCTATTCAACACTGACTTGAGATAGAAAAGAAACCAGGGCTCCCGCCCTCGGAGGGTGGGAGGTGGTGAAAAACGTACAGCTCCCTACAACACCAAATCGCCCCTCCGCCGAATGACTTTAGTGTTTTCAGAGTTACTGGCTTCCTGGATCCAAAGACTCATAGTTTTTTTGGAGAGACGTTTAGCCCTGGGGACAAAAGCTTCCAGCACAGCCACAGATCCCCTGAGCTATGCTCCATATTTTGGTCCAGTTAGAAAACGCCTGCTATCGATCTGTCTATTGTGGTCAACGGTAAATATGAGGTTCTAACTGGCGGTCAATACACCGTATATATTCTTCGTTGGCCTCCTGCCGGCATTTCATTTCGGTGTTTTGCTTTCGCAACTTACGTTCTTCATATTCTTTTTTTCTAAAACATTCAGGTAAATTATTCTGGAACTGGCACGGGTCGTCAAACTTATTGTTACGAACATCAATAACATCGCGATGATGAACATCAAGGTGGTGATCTAAGGGCCTTTCTCTAAATTCTATAGAGCGGCTAAAACTAAATAATGCTAAAAAAACTCCGAGAATCATCTTAACAATGTTCCCATTGAATTAATATTAAAATGCCGAACCGGCCCCGACTGTTCGGCCAGCGGTCAGCTTACCGCCCGCCGGTAGGCCAATGACACACGATACAAGCAGCAGCGCCATCGATATAATCGACGGATTTCCCTCTTCTACGTTCTCACCAGAACGATCAAAGCCGAGGGTATTAGAACAATTTTAACTAGCTCACTTCCTTTTCTCCTCTAAAACAATAAACAACCCCGCACTGAAGTGCGAGGTATTAGTTTGTTACCTCTTCATTAGTTCATAGAATCAAAAA
>JAIRWJ010000047.1 GCA_031269065.1 Rickettsiales bacterium | reverse complement strand
ATAGTTCTTTTCTTTGACATTGATATCACGCCCTTGGTCAGGTTAGATGATATTATAACTGGTAGCATTTCCGGAGTCATGCCAACTGCCATCGATATAGCAAACAAAAGAGCGTTGAAAAGGTCATTCTTTGCATACCAGTTTACCACAAAAACAACACTAACCACAAAGAGCATAAGTTTTATCAAAAAGCTACTAACATTAGCCAACCCTCGATTAAAACTTGTTTCCGCTTTTTTTCTAACTATCATTTTTGTCATAGAGCCAAAGTAGGTGTCTATTCCAGTAAACAGAACAACGGCTATGGCCGTTCCACTTATCACATTTGTGCCCATAAAACACAGATCCTCGAGTTCTATGAGGGACTTAGGTATATTATTTAGTGTTTCATCGTTCAGTTTTGAAAATTTTTCTATCGGTTCTGATTCTCCGGTAAGATATGATTGGCTTATGAATAGATCTCTCGATTCAAGAATTCTCAGATCAGCTGGCACAATATCCCCTGCCGACATATAAACCACATCACCCTTGACCAGCTCCGATATTTCTATTTCCCTCCTTCGGCCATCTCTGATAGTGGTAGCCGTAGTTTTGATCATAGACTTCAGTTTTTCGCTGGCCCGGTTGGATTTGTTCTCTTGTACGAATTTTATTAGACTGCTAACAAGGACCAGTGATATTATGGTAACGCTTGCCTTCGCGTCCCCTGTAACCAGAGACACGGCCGCCAGAATCATTAGGACGACATTAAAAGAATTAAAAATAGATTCGGCCAAAGTGGCATACCATATCCGCCCATCACTTCCGCCTATTTCGTTATAGCCGTACTCATCCTGGACACTCTCCACGTAATCCGTAGACAGGCCTTCCTCCAGGTCCGTTTTTAGTTCTCTCAGCAGAGTGCCCTGGTCCATCGTAGAAAAACTTATAAGGCTTTTCCTTATATTCTCAAAGCTACTCTTTTGTCTTTTCGTAATTTCCTTTTCCATGGACGCACCTCAAGCAAAAAACAACCACAACACAACACCGGGCCATGTTGATCGTGCGAAGAATTGACAAAAATGGCAATGAATACCAATTTCATGATATTTGGGCGATCTGTAATAGTCAAGCCGATTGATTTACGTTGTACAAGCTCACAACATATGCAGTTTAAAAGAATGTGAGTATAGATTTAACAATAGAAACATATCTCTAAAGGAATTTTAAAAAACATGTCTAAGTTGCTAAAGAATTTTCTGAAGAAAATAAAGAAAGACAATTGTTATTTAAAGAACAACAATTGTCTTTCTTCTAACTCTTTTAAAACTCATAACTACGAGGACTAAAAAATGGAAAACCAGTCAAGCCCCAAAACTATATTAAAAGTCTTAGCGGGAAGAAAGTTTCCTAGTCAATGTTATTTTCTAGTCAAGCTCCTAGATAAATTTGATACGCATAAAATGTTCCATCTCTAAGATACTAGAGGCCTATGTTGCTTTTAACTGTGAATATCTTAGGTTTTCTGCATATTTGACAGCTATTTGAATGAAGTTTGAGTTTAAGATCCGGCAGGATCTGTTGGATATCGAAAAAAATGGTCTAGCAAGGCGAGGCACGCTGCACACAGAGCATGGGACCGTGAGAACTCCGGCCTTTATGCCTGTGGCTACGGTAGGAGCTATGAAGGCTATGCATTTTGACCAGCTCAGAAAATGTGGCGCCGATATTATTCTATCAAACACCTACCATCTCATGATACAGGATAGGTATAAAATAATCGAAGAGATGGGTGGACTACATAAATTTATGAATTGGTCGGAACCTATACTGACAGACTGTGGAGGGTTTCAGGCCATGTCTCTGAATAAGCTGAATAAAATAGGAGAAAACGGAATAGACTTTTCTTGCCATCTAAGTGGCCGCAGATATAGTTTGACTCCAGAATTTTCCATGGGAATCCAGCATAAGCTGGATACCACCATAACCATGGCACTAGACGAGTGTGTTAGGCAACCGGTTGACTATAGTTATACAAAAAAAGCTATGGAACGCTCACTCAGATGGGCTAGACGCAGTAGAGAAGCATTTGTTGATAGAGCTGGCTATGGGCTCTATGGTATTATCCAGGGCGGAGCAGATAGGGGTCTGAGAGAGAAATCTCTGAGTGGCCTTATGGATATTGGCTTCGATGGTTACGCCATAGGCGGCGACTTGTCCATAAACAATGGCTGGAAACTGATGTTCAGTGTTCTAGATTATCTGGTACCGATGACGCCCCTGGATCGCCCTAGATATCTTATGGGCGTTGGCAAACCTGTAGACATAGTAGGTTCTGTGCTACGGGGAGTGGATCAGTTTGACTGTGTGCTGCCAGCTCGAAGCGGAAGAAATGGCCAGGCATTCACCCGGGATGGAATGCTTAATCTGAATAACATAAAACATAGCTGTGACCCTGGCCCCATTGACCCAAAATGCCATTGTACTGCCTGCAGTCAACACAGCAGATCCTATCTGCATCACCTTTTCAAAGCAAAGGAGATATTGGGGCCGATGCTTTTATCCGAACATAACATCATGTACTACCAGGATCTCATGGGTGCTCTGCGAGCACACATAGAGAGCAGGAACTGTCGGGAATTTGTCGATGAGTTTATAAAATGCGGAGCAAAGGATATGTATTAGAGCTTAAAGCATGCCCAGAAACCCTTTGTACATTTCCACCAGATCCTCCTCCTCTCTCAGAGCATCTGCATCCTTTTTTCTGAGTCCTATGACCTTTCTTACTATTTTTGGCTCGAAACCCAATGTCGCAGCCTCTTTGTAGACATTTCTAATCTGGTATACTATTTCCTTCCTCTCCTCCTCTAGATGCTCAATGTTTTCCACTACTTGTTTCAATTTCAAGTCTATTTTTCGATCTGACACAGCATCCTCCAATAATCTATAAAATACTAACCCCCGTGTGTTTTGGAATTACCGACCGGCAGGACCATCAGCTTTCTCCACAGCTACAGCATTGGACACTAGAGTGTACCTATCTCTGTTAGCTAGAGCGTCTACCACTGAATCATCTCCCATAAGCCTGAAAATGATTATAGGCATATTGTTACTCTTTGCCAGAGCAAACGCAGTCTGATCCATAATATTTATATTTCTTCGCAGAACCTCGTCGAAGGTTATTGACTTATATCTTTCCGCATTTGGAACAATTTTTGGATCATCACTATAGACTCCGTCAACATGGGTACCCTTGAGAACGACATCACAATACATTTCCGAAGCTCTCAGAATTGAGGCTGTATCCGTGGTGAAGAATGGATTACCCGTTCCACCAACAAACAGAACTATTTTTCCCTCTTCAATATACTCCAGAGCCTGTTTTCTGTTGTAGCTGCCACAGACCTTCTCGACTTCCAGGGCAGACTGGATTTCAACCGGAATACCAATGCGAACCATAAAACTCTGTAGAGCTATTCCGTTCATAACGGTTGCCAACATTCCCATATAGTCCGCATTTACCCTGTCTATCATGCTTTCGGAACTGGAGCTGATTCTAGGAACTCCCCTAAATATATTTCCTCCCCCTATGACTATGCATATCTGTGTGCCTAGCCTGTACATCTGTGCTACTTCGTCGGCCAGTCTAGTCGTAATTCCAGTATCATAGCCGAAACCCTTGTCTCCCATGAGGACCTCGCCAGATACCTTAAACAAAACCCTTTTAAAGTTCATATTTTAGCAGAATTTTTCTCACGGTAAAAGGACCACCGTAAAAATCAACAAAAAAGTTTGAATATGGAAATTTTTTATGATTGTTACTTTAGAACCACCCCTCTTTCATTAGGTTTAACTAAACTATAGGTCGTTATCCAGAGATAGTCATTTGTTTCTCAGACTAACGGGAAGGGTTTAATCCATTAGTAAACCTCTCTATGAACAGAAAAAAACAAAAAGACAAAAGACAGCACAGGAAGAATAGGTAGGTAAACTGATTCTCTATACATTAAATAGTTTGTTTCTGGACCCATTTTATTCAATCCACTATAATTGATTGGAATAAGAAACATTGAATTAAAAAATTGATTTTGTTTCGCATGTGTTTGTAACAAGACATAATTTAATTGTACTATCAATAGACCGGAATATGGTATCCTCATCAAGAATTACCTATGCAACAGGCCTATTCAAGAAACTTCCTCTCTCTCGGCTTCCACAAAACCCACAAAAGAGAGTCATTATGTAGAGAAGGAGACCAAAAAGGAAGCTCCTTGGCATAGGTCACTAGTGAGCCTCACTCCAGTTTTTTCCAACTTTCAGGTCCACAGGCAGAGGCACTTGAAACGTTACCACATTCTCCATAGTATTCTTAACTATTTCCTTTACTCTGGTAACACAGTTGTCTCTAGACTCTACCAGCAGTTCATCATGAACCTGGAGTACTATCTTAGCATCAAAACTTGCAATATTCTCCGAAACACCAACCATGGCTTTTTTTATTATATCAGCTCCAGTTCCCTGGATAGGGGCATTTATTGTTAGACGCTCCAAAAAGGATCTCTGGGGTTCCCGAACCCTGCCCAGATCTATATAGCAGATCCTATTAAACATTGTCTTGACAAAGCCCTGCTTCCGGGCCATTTCTTTCGTCTGCTCCATATAGTCCATGATCTCCGGATATATTTTGAAGTAATTATCTATATACTCCTTTGCCTCGCTGTTGGATATAGATAACCTCCTAGCCAACCCAAAGGGTGTTGTGCCATAGATAATGCTAAAGTTTATAACCTTAGCCAGCCTACGCATATCCGAAGTTACTATGTCTGTTCTGAATATCTTCTTTGCCGTATCTGCATGAACATCACAGCCATTTTTAAAACTCTCTACCAGCTGTTTGACATTTGCCCGCTGGGCCAGTATACGTAACTCTATCTGGGAATAGTCCGCTCCGATGAGGCTAAATCCCTCTTTAGCTACAAAGGTTTTTCTTATTTTTTCCCCATCCTCGGTTCTTATAGGTATATTCTGCAGATTCGGGTTGCTCGAACTCAGCCGGCCAGTTATCACATAGGTGTTAGAGAAATTTGTATGTACCCGGCCATTTCTGTCGACCAGCTTCGGCAACACATCTGTGTAAGTGTTCTTCAGCTTTATATA
>JAIRWJ010000110.1 GCA_031269065.1 Rickettsiales bacterium | reverse complement strand
AATTCTTAGGACCCGAAATCACAGCTATCTTAACATCAACCGAACCAACTCTACCGGTAGCCTCTCGGAAGGTTTCTTCAGCGTTGATTATATCCTGCATTTCCAGCCCTTCAAAAGATTCGTTGTCAATCTTTCTCTTGAGCACGCGCAGCGCCGACTCCATAACTCCACCGCTTTTGCCATAGATCACGGCGCCACCACTGTAGTCAGAGAGCAGATCCCCGTCGCTTTCCTCCAAATTCGCAAAATCTATGTTTTTCTCAATGATAAGTTTTGCCAGCTCTCTGACCGTTAATACATGATCAACAGCTTTTACCCCCCCAAATTCATGAACTTCATCTTTTTTAGATGTGCAGGGCATTATGGAAACCACAACTATGTTTGTCGGATCCATAGACACTTTCTGGGCCCACCAGGTCCTGTAGGCAAAGCCGGCATGTATATGGGGAGACAGCGCGGTGGTAAGATTAGCTTTTAGGCCGGGCTCGTAATTTTTAACAAAATTGATCCAGGATGGACAGCAGGATGTGAACATGGGAATTCCTTCTTCCTCCTCTAGTCTCTCCAACAGCTCCTCGGCCTCGACTATAGAGGTTATGTCGGCACCAAAATTCACATCAAATACCTTGCTGAATCCTAGTATTCTCAGACAACTATTGATCTTTCTCTCAATGCCGGAATCGTATTCCATTTTGAAAATTTCCCCCAGAGAAACTCGGACCGACGGAGCACACTGAGCTATGACACATTTACTTCTGTCGGCCAACTTTCCCCTGACTCTATCTAGTTCGGACTGCTCCCTCATGGAAGATACAGGGCAGACCAGGGTACACTGGCCACAGTTCACACAGGGGCTCCCGGAGTCAAACTCTATATATCTATCCTTACCCTCACCCTTTACCAGCAGATGGTTGATGCCCAGATTTTTGCACCTCAGGACACACTTTGTGCATTTTATACACTTACTCCGGTCAAATTCTATGGAATTACCTTTTTTTTCTATCATAGTGCCCACCCTATTAAATTTTAACCTCAATTTCGCCTTTTACTTCCATAAACTCTTGAGAAATGAAGCTTTAATTTACCAATGAGTTTCTTAGTTAAATGATATTCATCGAGAAAGAAATAATCAAGTTGTTTATATTTAACATAAATTATGAGGAAATGCAATTTCTGATGAAAAGATATTTTAATTTCAATTACGAAGGTTATTGTATGACCATGTGGGGGTGGCAATTTTTTTGAATGGTACAGCCAATTTAATAATAATCTATGACTATGGAATGGACACAATAATTAATCATATTAGTAAGGAATATAACATTTCTAATGCAAAAATATTAAAAAAATTAGGAGGCTTTAGCTCGGATAATTATTTAGTGTCATTGTCTAAGAAAAAGTACGTGCTGAAAATAGTAAAAAATTTCGATAGGGAAAAAGTAAATAAGCTAGCTGAGTTATATGATTTTTTATACGGCAAAGATAGTTATCTGAGCCTACCGATAAAAAATTTCAGAGGTAATTTTTATTCGGTTGTTGATGAGTCAAGCATTTTTTTATTTAATTTTGTAGACGGATTTATCCTCCACGAACAAAATTTTAATATCAGAAATTATAATAGTGTCGCCAAACATTTGAAAAAATTCTGTCAACTTAATAATGGAGAGAATAATATAGGATTAATAAATTCCTGGGACCAAATACAAACGATAGATGAAATAACTGCAAGGGCCAATACATTTTTATCAAATAACAAATGCTTGGATCCAACAGTAATAAATTCGATCCGGGAGAAAATTGAGTTTCTGGAAAAAAATATAGATTTGATCCTGGCAAAAAATTTTTTAAAAGATAAAAAATATTTAGTGCATGGAGATTTTCACAACGAAAATATCCTATTCACCTGGAGCAATAAAACTTATTTTTTAGATTTTGAGGAAACGCATCTGGGACATTATGTCGAAGATGTGGTTAATTTTATGTTTTTTGCCTGCTGCAATGGAGGTTTTGAAGTAAATAATCTTAAAAGATCGGGACTATTTCTGAGAGAAATTAGTAAATATCTTTATCTGGATAAGGATTTAGTTAGAATTGGAGTTATCGGCCATCTATATAAAATGTGCTCCAGTTTTTTCTTGGAAAATAAGTTTTTTGAAACCAAGGATAAACTTTTTAGTACATTACTAGAAAGAGATCTAAAAAAAATAATATATTTCAGAAGTAATTTTAATGATTTTATAAACCACATCATGGAATATGTTTAGTACATAGATAGTACATCCCTGCCAGTCTGCAGAAACAAGGAGTACGCAGACATAAAAAGACGAAATTTATGATGAGGTAAAAAGCGAAGTGAAAGGTTAATCTACGGTTTGACTCTTCTTTTTATGGGGAAAATAAGATTTTTTATATTTTTTCTATGGGCCCAGAAAATCATAGTGCAGATCATGGCCATAATCAGTAGGTCGGAGGCACTCAGAATAGAAT
Organism: Rickettsiales bacterium; assembly: GCA_031269065.1. GTDB lineage: Bacteria > Pseudomonadota > Alphaproteobacteria > Rickettsiales > UBA1997 > CALXRO01. The sequence continues at coordinate 8,516 of JAIRWJ010000110.1, read as the reverse complement.
AGGAACTTACCAGAGTCGTTGTCATCGACACTAGGGTGGCTAGTCCCGAGATGCGAAACATCAGAAATACAATCAACCATGCTAGGGCTGCGGCTAAAAATAACCGTATATCCAGAGCGACCAAGCCTAGAATAAAGCTGGAAAATCCCTTACCTCCAGACCATCCAAGCCAGGGGCTAAAAATGTGTCCGGCTACCGCTAGGAGTAGCATGGATACAACCTGGGTTGTATTGTCTCCGGTGATTTTTCTGATAAGCAAGATGGGAATTAGGCTTTTAGAGCCATCTAGAATAAATGTCAGAATTGCATACTTTATGCCAAGTACTCTCCAGACGTTGGTAGCTCCAATATTCCCGGAGCCATAGTTTCTTATGTCTACTTTCTTGACAAGCTTTGTGATCAAATAGCCAAAGGGCACTCCACTCAGCAGAAAACCCAATAAAAAAACCATCCCCCGGACCAGTAGAGGGAACCAATTCATGATACAGCTGCTCATATAAAATTATCTTTTTCTAATGTCTTCGAACTCGATGATGTTGTTTTTAAAATCAATATCTACGTTCGCGGCCCTTTCCTCGTAATCTAGTCCGAAACTGTAGAGATAACCACAGTCGTTGCTGCCTGAGTCCGCCTGCAGCATATCGAACACTAGCTCCATTCCTGATGTCCTGTCGCTGAAGGCTAGTATCGCCCCAAAAGGAACTGAAACTTCCTCGAGTTTGCCACCGAAATTTAGTTCAACAGAAAAGCAGTTGCTCTGTACTCTAAGATTTGCGAATTGGTGTTGCAGAATTAGTGTAATGCTGTTGGGGTACTGTTTTTTGAGGTATTTTGGGATCGTAATGCCCTTGTGTCTGGTATCTATAACCATCAGAAAACATAGATTTTCCCCGACCATATTCTGCGCCTTTCTAAGCGCTGCCCGGATCATACCTCTGAAAGCTTTTTCCACTAAAATTCCGTAATCTAACCCCGTACGCATCTAGGATTTCTTTATTATCGTCTTGAGTATCATTATACAATGGAAAAAAATTTTTACAATTGACTAAATTTAAGTACCTTTGGCGAATGACTTTTTAGATTTTCAATTATAGACTATGAGGTACACTGCGTCTGAGAATCTAGAAGTGACAGACAAGCATATAGAGTTTAGTGAAAAAGAGGAGAAGAGGCTAACCGAATCAAAAAACCTATGGGAAAGGAGCGGTAGTGTAGAGTATGACTGAAAAAATACCATTGGTGATATATCCCTAGAAAACATGAGCCCTGCCCCCGGGATAGACGAAGAACTTTAAGGTGTGTGGCAACACTCGAGACAGGAGAGAACTAAATACTAACATTTCTGTTAAGAAATGCCTGAGAATTCTTTATTTTTATCAGTCCCATCTGGCAAGAGCGCCAGAGGACAACATCAATAAAGCCTATCTTTTCCCCCGTTATTTCAAGTAGATCATTGAACATTTTATCACAATATTCCTTTATCAGAGGCGAAAGTTTCGAGTTGTTGACCATCTCCATGCTTTCTGGTTTACCATAGAGGGCCGTGCCAAGACGCTGTATCCATATGTCATACTTAGCAAAATTTAGTCCTAGATTCCTTGCTAGATGATGTTTTGTAATGTTACCAATATGTGGCAGTGTTCCTAGAAATTCGACCTTTTCATTTGGCGTGGCTAGAGAGTAAAACTTTTTCTGATACTCCTTTCTGTGCTGCCAGACATCCACTATAGCTTTTACTTTATACTTGTTTTTGTAGATAGCCAAAAGATCCTCTTCGTCAAATCCCGGATTATCTGAAATAAACTTCACAACCCTGTTGCACATGGCTTTGGCTATTTCCTGTTTAAATCCTGCCACACATATCACATAAAAGCATTCCCAGGCAAATTCATCTGGATTTAGAATAACTCCCCCCTCTAGCATTTGGCGTATTTCTCTGAAATTTCTTCGGTCTGCGTCGAGGCCGAGCAAATTCAGCTTGAATAGTAGATAGTTGAAAATTGGATGCGTTATGGCCTCTAGTGGTTCCACGCCCCTATTCCAGGCTATTGATGAAGGCGTCCATATCCTCAGGTTTTCTACAAATTATAAAGTTTGGGTCATTGTTAATTCGGTGTTTCTTAAGTTTTCTGTTCTTATTCAGAGCAAAATTCAAAAAATAATCAGAGGCCTTCTCTTTATAGACTTTGAGATCGGGCATGCCGTCACCTATCATAATTATTTTTTCATCCTCCTGAATGAAGTTTTTACTCTTCAAAAACCTGATAATATTTTCCTTGCCATTGTCATTGGCCAGGGGGTTGCTCTCGTCGAAGCCAATTACATAGCCATTTCTGTCGGTAATGTGTTTGTTAGCAAAATATATATCTATACCATATTTTTCCATCACATCCTTGAGGACAAGCTTGAATCCATTACTCAGAACTATCACCTTTCTATTCAACTGTTTGACCTTTTCCAACAACTTCACTATATGAGGCGAAACCTTGCTCTCCAGAATTTTTGCTACCTTAAGAAGATGTTCCTCCTTAAGGGCTTGTTTCACTATTTCTATCTTCATCTTGAAGTATTCCCTGAAGCCGACCTCACTCTTCATACATAGGTCCGACAAGATCTTTAGCCTACTATTTATCTCGGATCTTCTCGCATGCTCCCTGAGCGCCATCTCGATCATTATATTCATTGATTCCCCGTTAACAAAAGTGGAATCAAAGTCGATAACAAAAATATCTATTTTCATATTAGAACTCTATTTTATTTTTAAACGCAATATCCAGTGTACTATCGTCTAGATAGCTCAACTCACTTCCCATAGGAACGCCTAGCGCAGGCTGCAAAATCTTCAGGCCAAGCCCCTCCAGATGGTTTGCTATGTAGAAAGCTGTGGTCTGTCCTTCGCTGGTGGGATTTGTAGCTATTATAACTTCCTTTATATCATAGTCTTTTATCCTCTCCATAAGTTTTTCAATTCTCAAAACCTCAATTCCTCTTCCTTCTACGGCTGACAGAGTACCATCTAGGATATGGTATAGGCCACCATAAACATTTGTATTCTCTATGGCCCAAAGATCGGCTATGCTCTCCACAATGCATATGGTTTGTCTGTCTCTCCTTTCGTCCGAACAAATTTCACAGCTATCTTCTGTGGTAAAATTTCCGCACATTGTACACCTTTTTATCTTTAAAAAGGCCTCACTGAGCGCTTCCATAAGTGGCCTGATCATCTCATTCTTGTTTTGTAGAATACCTAGTGCAATCCTTTTGGCACTCCTATGCCCCACGGATGGCAACTTCTGAAGAGCATTAACCAAGTTATTTATTATATAGTTCTTACTCATTTTTAGTATTTATCTGCGGTTCCCTTATGTAGATAGGCTCCATTTTTCCTTTGCCAAACTGCTCCTCTGTACACTTGAAATGGTTTAGTGCCACCATCCCACGAGAGTCTACCTGTCTGACAATGATATTCGGACTTTTTAAAAAATCTATAGCATATGGTGAATTTGTTATTATGCGGCTATCTCTACTTAAAAATTTGCAACCATCCTCTTTTCGAACATAGAAACTATGCTGTTCTTTGTCACTAATGTACAGTCCACTGGCACCAGCTTCCAGAACAACAAAGTCATGGGGTAGCTGGAAGGACAATACCTGAAATATGCTATTTAATATAATTTTAATTCTAGGCTGGGCACATCTAAGAGCTTTCATAAAAGCCATAGAAACTCTGAGGCCAACAAAACTACCTGGACCATTCAAAATAGAAAGACATTCAATGGAATCGTAGAAAAGTTTATTTCTGGTCAGTATTTCCTCTACTGTTGGTAATAGTAGCTCAGCATGTCCACCTCCGACACCGGTTTCTAGGTCATCGACAATGCCGTCAGCTTCCTGCAAAATTAAATGGATAAGATTGCCCGTAGTATCTATGGTTAATATCTTCATGCCTCTATTGACTATTCTAAAAAATTAATACACACTATTACAAAACCCATGGAGTGTGTTTATTTAGAGAAAATATTCAAGTGTATATCGGTGAAGATTAACCTAGAAAATTAGTTTAAGAAAAAATGGAAGAAGTATTGCACCCCTCGCGAAGGAGGACTGTAGTTTTGATTGGGATGATGGGAGCCGGCAAGACGACCACGGGCTTTGGTTTGGCACAGAAGCTGGGAATAAAGTTTGTTGACTCAGATAAAGAAATGGAAAAGGCTGAGAATATGACAACGGTAGAGATTTTTGAAAAAAAAGGAGCTGCATATTTTGATGAGGTTGAAAAGGTAGTCATAAATAAGATACTGAAGACTACCAAGCCACAGGTTCTATCTATAGGCGGCAATGCCTACGATGATACGGATGTGCGAAGGGAAATAAAGGAAAAGGCTATATCTGTGTTTATCGATGTGGATCTAGATGTTCTCATAAAGAGAGTTGAGCGGAGAAACAATCGACCACTTCTGGAAGGCAAAGACAAGGCGCAGATCATGACCGAAATGTATAATGAACGCTACCCCATATATAGCGCCACAGACATAGTGGTTAATACCACCTATCTTAGTAAGGACACAGCAATAAATGTCATAATGCAGCTGGTAAGTGACTATATAAACAACTATGGCAAGAATTAGCTCCACACTCGGCAATGTGGAGGTTCGGCCCTTATCCAGAGCGAAGGTATATGCACTGATATATTCGGTTTTCATAGTTAGCACAATGTTCTCCGGAACTCCAGGCCCACTGGCTAGTCTGGCCAGATTTTTCCCGGACATAAACTTAATGCTCATTTTTTTCGTGTTTTTTTGGCTTCGGGGAAGAACAGCACTAATATCCAGAAACAATTTGTTTTTCTTCGGCCTCATAATCGACACGGTGAGTTTTTTACCACTGGGTCTATCCAGTCTTAGTCTTCTGGCATCTTTTAAAATCATGTCCAAATTACGCCAATATTCGATAGAAAGTGAGAGTATGCTCTATTTTCTGGAAAATATGGCACTTTTCATGTTTCTATACATGTTTATCCAATGGTTTACCTATTCGTTCTATAGAAACGCTTTTCATCCGATCACCTACCTTGTTGTGGCTATGTTCAAAAATCTTTTCTATAGTCTTTTGGTCTATCCGCTCTGGAAGAAGTATAAAAATGTCTAATCTGCTTCAGGAGCATGCAAAAGGCTCCATTTTTATAAAAAGGGTGCTGATTTTTTCGGTATTTATGGCCGTTGCGGTTTTTTCTCTGCTTTTTAGGCTATTCTATCTGCAGATCCTAAATTTTAAGGAACTTAGGAGCAGATCGGAGGACAATAGAGTGAGAATAGATGTTATTCCTCCACTACGGGGTGATCTATTCGATAGAAATGGCCATAGATTAACCAATAATAGAGTCAGCTATGAAGTTATTCTATATCAGAACAAGTATAAATCAGCCAGATCTATAATGGAAATTTTAGATATTTCGGAGGAGAAGCGTCGAAGAATAATGAAAAAACTTGGAAACAGCAAAAACCGACGGGCTGTTTCCATTATGAACAATCTGACCTGGGACGAACTGGTCAAAATTTCTGCCAACAGCCATAGGATAAATGATTTCTCCATCGAAGAGGGATACATAAGAGAATATATCTATGGCAAAGAATTTGCCCACATTCTTGGTTATGTTGCCGTACCAGATGACCGGGATATAAAAAGGCTATCAAGAAAAATTAGAAAGAATGTGCTTCTGCATCCGAATTTTAAAATAGGTAAGGACGGCTTGGAAAGCTCATTTAATACCCAGATAACTGGAAGATCAGGTTACAAAAAAGTCGAGGTGAATGTCCACAATATTCCCATAAAAGAGCTGAACAGAAAGGAACCGGAGAGAGGAGAGGATCTGAAGTTGACTATAGACCTAGCTCTTCAGAAATTTGCCTACGACAAAGTTCGGAACATGAGATCGGCTATAGTAGTGCTGGACGTCGAAACCGGGGAGATACTGGCTATGGTCTCCACACCATCATTCGAAACCAACGAGTTCACAGACTATATATCCAATGACTACTGGGTGGGTCTACTCAGCGATGAACGAAAACCTATGCATAACAAGGCAATTAATGCACTCTATGCCATGGGCTCAACCTTCAAACCAATAGTGGCTCTGGCCGCAATGGAGAATGACTGGAATGAAAACAAGAAAATAGAATGTTCCGGACTACTGAAGATCACTAAAAAACTAGACTTTAGATGCTGGAAAAAAAAAGGTCATGGCCACATTGGTATTGTGGAGGCTCTGGAGAGTTCCTGTAATATATTTTTCGCCAATCTGGGGGTCTTTGCTGGCATCGGCAGCCTATACAATGTGTCAAAGCAGCTAGGCCTAGGAGAGAAATTTGAAATTGATCTGCCTGGTTACAACAGTGGTATTCTCCCAAATCCTGGATGGAAAAGGGAATACTATAATGAAAGTTGGACAAAAGGAGATACCATAAATCTTTCCATAGGCCAAGGTTATGTGCTGGCCAATCCCCTACAGCTGGCTGTCATGGTGTCAAGAATAGCCAATGGTGGCTACCCTTTGAGACCATTCCTAATTTTCAACAGTCCAATTAGAGAATATAACAAAAACCTATATTTTCAGAAACCCCTGTTCAAAGAGAAGAGCACTGCCATCACAAAGATGGGTATGTTCGAAGTGGTGAATGGGAAACATGGCACTGCCTCCTGGCTCAGGACAAAAAAGTACTATCAGATATCCGGAAAGACCGGCACTGCCCAGGTGATATCCATTGATGCCAAAGAAAAGATGGAAAAAACCCTAGGAGACAACGAAAAACTAGACGAAAGATACAGAAACCATGGTATATTCATAGGGTTTGCCCCCTTCGATAGACCTCGCTATGGCATCGCCGTCGTTATCGAGCATGGCGACAGTGGCAGCCTCAGTGCTGCTCCGATAGCTATCGACATACTGAAATTTCTCATAGACAACGGACTTGGCTCCTTCCATTCGGCCGATGCCGATTGACAATCAGCCGATATGGCGGGAAATCACTAACTGTGGCTCTCTAGGAAATATGGGAGCTTTTTTCAAATAATTCTATTCTGACCTAGAGCTCCGTTGTTCCGGGGTCCGAGATGCATATAGAAAAGATCTCTTCCCGCCAGGATCTTCCCACAGAGAGGTATTCATCTACTGTCCATTCACGGAGATGCTCACCTCGATGGGGCTCCTAATTCCATTCGGTGCCCGATTTCTCCCCCTCCCCGGAGATCCATTTTAATTCCAAAGCTCTCCGGCTTCTATTCTTCAGAGTAGCAGTAGCAGCAACAGAAAAAACATAATCTATCTCATCCATCTATATATAACTTCTACAAAGACATCTATTGCTACATGTTAATAGAAACTTTTGGTCTAAAATTTATTCCCTGTTTGCTGCTCTCACTCTGGGACCACCCATATTTCCCAGAGAGATCTTTCTTGAGAATATTACACATATTACCGCAGCAGCGCATATCTCTGAGAGATTGATGAGTAGAGCCTATGTTTTAGCGTCTCCGAGAGGATGAGGAGAGAAAATAGCTAAAATTTTGCCTCCGAGCCTACAGAGTCGAGGGGAGAAAAAGTGGCCAAACAAGATGTCTTAGGCTGTAGACGACTGGGAGCTCTCAGCTCTGACATTGTCAAAACACCCTCAACATTGTGCCATGGACTGTCATTAGTATGTAGCACTCGATGGTCTTTGTTGGATTGAGTTTCTCCATAAGTTTTCGATAGAGTTCCAGCTGTTTCACGTACTCTTGAGGTAATTCATCGGCACTGTTGAATTTTCTCGGAGTGTTTTTGTAGTCCAGAATAACTATTTTGTTATCGAACTCAGTCAACCTGTCTATTTTTCCGGAAACTTCCAAACCATCCACTTCTCCCAGAATAGATACTTCGGCTCTAGAATTTTCTGAAAAGAATTTCTGAAAATTATTATCCCTCATTATACCTAGAGCTACTTTTTTGACTTCTGCTCTGGCGATAGATGGCAGATCCGAAAGTGCACTATTGACATAGGCCTCGGAAATGTCATTCCAATGGTTTGGGTCTATCTTTGGCAGAATTTCCAGTAGCCTATGCACAGCCTTTCCTTTCAGAATGGGCGTGCGCCCTAAAGCTGGAGAGTCGCTTCTATCGTGGTAGCTGAAAAATTGTGAGGGAGAAATAACTTTTTTTGGTTCTAGCACCGGGCTGTATTTTTCTATGGAGCTAAGTATCTTCTCTATTCTGCTGGCTTTTTCTGGACTGTCATTGCTGCAGACTGCTATTTCTCGCCTCTCTCCCAGAGACTCTCTACCATAGATGAGTTTTTTACCATGTTCTCCACCTCCTAGGTCAACCTCTTTCTCCTCTGCATTCAAGCTAGCCAGGGCCCTTCGGGCCATGGTGTACCAACTGTTGACTCTGTCCTCCCCTTCACCTTCGTCCGTTGATGGTCTACCAGCTAGGCCACATAGGTAGAGTTCGTTTTCGGCCCTTGTTATGGCTACATAGAAAA
>JAIRWJ010000070.1 GCA_031269065.1 Rickettsiales bacterium | reverse complement strand
CACAGAATCAACAACCATAACTCTGAACTATGTTTATTTTTCGAGGCTGATATTATCATAAATCTTTATTAAAGTCAAATGAACAAAATAACAAACTAAAAAGAGGAGATCCCTCAGGTTGTTGCACTTTATTTTCTATAAAACAGACCCCTTTCCAGGCTTATCTCAATTCCCTTGCTTATTTCCGCTATAGGGTAAATCCTAGTCTAAACCTATTTCTTCTACGTCTATGCCACCTCTGGAGGACATGATGATTATACCATATAATTTGGCCATAAAATGTGATATCTAGTATCTAGAATTTGCCAATCCCTCGTAATCTTGTCTGGAAATTGCCGGCATTGCTATTCACGGCAACAGTTCAGAGCCTTTGCCACAAAGTCCTTTAGCCTTGTTCCAAACCCTTTTTTGTTGTTTTTTAGGTTGATAGTACTGTCTACATCCTCTTTGTCTCTGGGAACAGTGCTGTCCCGTCCATCGCCAGCATCACTGTCTATACTGTCTACAGTCTCCTTGTCCACAGCAGAAATTAATTCCCTGGTCGTTTCTTCATCGAATGCGTTTAAATTTAATCCCCAGAAAAGACAATAGAGGTTATAGGCCCTTTCAAAGAAATCATAGGCTTCTTCCTTCTTGTCCGAATGGAGCAGCTTTGTACCAACCTCCATCAGCCGCATACAGCTAGCCAGAAGATGCTTAGATATACACCAGACCTCGCCCTGGTAGGATTTTATTATTTTTTTCAGTAGTTCCTTTCTGCATTCTCTTATTTCCTCTATCAGGTCATAAAAATGGTTATCCTGAGTCTTTGCCCCGCTGAAAAATAGATGTTCCTCTATGCTGATAAGATTCATTACAGCTATGGATAAATCCTCATCACCGGAAACATCCAATTTATTTGTCTTCTTCGCCGATTCAATTTTTTCTATGAAATCGCCGATATTCTCTATGATTTTCATTCTCTAGCTCCTCAGATAATTTATCAGAATACTACAAACAATCAAACTTGCTGTAGGTAGAACAACCCTTTCGAAAGGGAAATGAGGTTTCCCATTTTTTTCCTTCATTATCCTGTAGATTCTAAGACTAAGAAAGAGAACAAAAGTTCCCAGAGCCAATGAAAACAAAAATTCATCTATGCCAAGGATCGTCCTCTCGTTAAACTTTAAAAACGGTTTTTCACCGGCATAGAGCGGTAAGACCAGACAATAGGTGATAGAGTCGCCCAGAGCGACAGAGTAGACGTTTTTTATTTTCCATTTATCCAGAAGTTTTGAATTTATCTGGCAGATCGCAAATAGCATGGCCCCCAGCCAAATGGCCAGGACACAGTCGGCGACTCCAAAGAATTTAGACAGGCCAAGGCCCGAGGCGATCATAACCGCACACAGAGAGCAGACCGCAGCAGCTCTGGCTCCTCCACTCACCAGAGAAAAAAGTAAAAAAGCACCTATACTTCTAGACATAAACAATACTTTTCCTAACCATAACATGGAACTTGCCCTAGACCCGATAGCAGGATCTCCTACAAACCTGCACCCTTATGAATCCAAACAATTCGTTGAATTTGATATATTTAAAGTAATTTTCAATATCTAATTTTCCATTATGTTGGAATAAATATTATCAAAGGACTGTCTTAACACATATACAAACGTGAGGTATTGCGCAAAATCTACTGGTTAGTCCAGGTCATTGCAACTTAGCCATTAAACCCGAAGACAACTCCAACAAATCTGACAATGTTGTTTTCGAAATGGATCTGCATGACAATCTCAACGCATCTCTGAATACTATGCTAAAAAATGACATGGTGGATTCAATAGTGATAACCCAACCAGAATAGTGTTTTTGGATTCCGAAGGAGAAGAGAAAAATACTTGGTCTCCAGTAGAAAATACTCTAGATCCCACCCAGCCGAAAAGTTAATTTTGCCTCGTTCACATTTGAACCAATCTGGGATCGACTGGTGACAGACGGCTCTGATACTAGAATTTTCCTGATTTGATATATTCCCAAAGACGCCCGAATCCACAGAGTTTCTTTTTGGAATAGTCATTCCGGATAACGGGGACGTTAGCAAGATACCTATCCAGTGCGTTTTGGGTCTTAAACGCAGCTACAATCAGATTCGGCGTCAGAATAAAATCTTCCAGACCGAACTCATTTCTGTAGAGCTGCGCCCAGGGCAGCTTCAGTCTCTGTACCTCTTCGCTTTCCTGGTGCTGAGGACGAACTGCAGTATGGTGAAAGCCGGCATTATGGAGCAGAAAACGCATAGTGATGTCTGTGTAGGAAACGGTGTGGGTGAAATCGGCATACCTGTAGAAGCTCGCCAACGGTGCAAGTCCATTTGGAACGGAAAATGCGACAAAGCCGTCTCCAGTTGTTGCTCCAAACATTGCCTTTAGCATTGATAGTTGCTTTTCCTTATCTATATGCTCCAGAATATCAAAAGCGTAGATCACACTGTATTTCTCACTGCTTTTTACCAGAAACTCTGTCGCATCCGCCATATGAACGCTGAGGTTTTCTTTTTTTGCAACGTTAATTTGCGATATGTCTATATCAACTCCGGTCAAATTTTCATAGCCCGCTTCGCGTAGCATAAGCATATAGCGCCCCATACCACAGCCGATCTCGAGAACTCTGTCGCTTTTCTCCAGCGGGTATAGTGTATGCAAATCGAAAAGACATTTCGCACAATTTATATCATTCTGTCGAGACTCCAGCGTGTCGGAATGCCAATTGCTATAATAATAACTATAGTTAAAATCACTATTTTTCATTTTAGTTTCCTATAATAAAATTAATAGAATACTTTTAACAGGCCGCAGCATTTTTTTTTCCGAGGAACTGAATCAATACGCTCCGCGCTTACTTCCCACAATAAATCTGTAGTAAACCCCTTCCTTAACATTAAGAGACAAAGTAAAGTACTGGTGACTGAGTCTTGGAAAGAGATAGATCTCCAGCTGTTTCAGTCCACGCATCTTTATACCTATTGGATGACATAGACAAATCATCAATGTCTGCAGCGGAGTGCGCCAGCGCGCCCTTTTTACAAGCCTCAGACTTTTGAATGGAGCTGTGAATATCTGTCTGAATGGTATTCTGATAGAAAACAAAGGAACGTATTCTTTGTGCCCGGCATCTATTCCACACTGTATAATAGCCATATTTTTCCTATCATCGCGTTTTGGGTTATTACAAAAACAGTTTATGTATTCGACCAAGTTATTTGGATGTAAAAATATATCCAAGTTACCAAAAATATCTAGAACATCCTGGGCAAAGCTAACGGCATTGTCAGATATCCTTGGATATACTTTTGCGCGAATTTTTTCATAATCCTGGGGTAATGGATCATAGACTGGCAATCCATCCGTGGTTACATTCCTTGTAGGATATTCCGGACTGGTCAGAAGAAACTCCATAAAATCCCAATTTTCTGTAAAAACACTGTAGTCGCAGCCCGTTTCGGTTTCACCTTTTGCAAAATGACTGTAGTTACACCGTTTCCGAAACATTGTGCCGACAACGGACCAATAAAATCCACGAACCTTCACCTGCGGTGCGAGAGCACTTTTGATAAGTCTATAGCTTGAAAATCTCATTGCAACTGTATCGACCAAACCCACATTACTAGCTGAATGTACAACCCCACCCAGGTAGTTTTTATAGTTTCTGAACTCTACATCTGTCAATCTTCTGAACAGATCTGTGTGCTGGGCAATAAATCCATGATACTCTTTCCATCCATCCCGCCTGGGATCTAGATCCTTACTCAGTTCGGCTACTTCCTTGTTCTTGGCTGCGAAATATTCAACTATTGCTACGGCCTGGGGCCATTTGTCCTCAACTATATAATCTAGTCTGTAGATCAGGTTCATAAATCTGGATGCATACACATAGTCGGTTCTGATGCCACTAACTCCAAACAGGTCAAAAACCCTCCGTAGTGTGTAACCATCGCGAGCAACGAACAGCAGATTTTCGATTCCCATTAATTTTGCCTCCTGCTCTATCCAGCGGGTGTAGCCATAGGCCACAGGACCGGCGTAGTTATAGCCTAGATTTTCCCAATAGTCTGCCTTCAACAGTCCAATTTGTTTTTTATGCCAATGCCAGGCTAGCAGAGACAGCAGAATCGATGCACCCAGACTCCGTCCAGCTCGTTTTTTATAAATCGAAGCACGTCTGTCAGATTTTAGATACTGCTTTATAACCTTTTCATATAAAATTGCCTTCAGACCACATTTCTTCGCCTGTCCATAGTCTGACTTTCTATTATCACCTATATGCAAGATCTCTCCGGCGGAGACTCCCAAATCCTCCTGGATATGCTTATATAGCGAACCACGAACTTTAGTTTTACCACAGTCGCCAGACACATAGAGTTTCCTATAGCCTCCGAATCCATTTTTTTTCAGCACCTGTGCCAGAAAATCCGCAGGCAGGTACATGTCGCTGGTTACTATTACTTTTAGGTTTCTCTCCCTTCTAATAACAAATTTCCAAACTTCCATCATTTCCGGATTGGCGCGCAGAACCTGCATTTCAAGTGCCTGCTCCTTCTCACGGAGTGGTCTAAAGGTCTCTCCAATCTCTTTGTAGATCGCATCTAGCGAAATGTCCTCTTTTCCGCTGGCAGCACGCGCTGACTGTTCTGCCTCCATTCTTGCCACGGCAAAATTCGGTAAATCCTCCAACTGCTCCAGATGGTAGAAAAGATCCGTTGGACGCAGGTAGGGTCGCAACAACAATGTGTCAAATATATCGAAAGAAACAACTTTCACACCTTCTATGGCCGACTGCACCTTTCTGAGCAGTGGCATAGTAAAATTCCTGGCCCCGTTCATTGGCCTCCTAGTTACAATAAACCGGAAGGAGTTAAACCGCCAGACGTAAAAATGCAAGTATTTTTAAGGACAGACTCAACTACAGCCACTACCTTCGACCCCCGCTCCATCCATACCGTAGTTAAAATCAAGAAATTCCCAGAGAAGACCCTGTCTGGATAAAAGAGTGTGGACTGTCGTAGATAGACAGGAGGGCAAGGTCGTAGTGTTTTAGCCAGCTTCGTAGAAACAACATTCACGGCTGTTTTCGGTATCATACCTCTAACCCCCCCTTCATCCTTCCCCGGACTTCGGCCAAGGGAGGAAATTCCAGCTTATTACATACGTCCACTACAGTGACTTCAGTCCTTTTCAAGACACCCCGGGCTAAATGCGGACAGAATCCACTGAACAGCAGAGAGCAGCAGAGGAGTAGATTAGCAAAACTTCTGAATTTTATTTTCGTTCTACGGTTTCTGGGTTTTTGAATAACCTTTCTATTATATATTACCTTTCGGTGTTATGTCGAGGATTTTCTAAAATTTTCCTTTCCTGCGACAAAATATAACCGGAGGCGATAGGGAACATTTTTTCTCTTTTCCAGCTAAACCTCATCATCTCTCGACTTCTGGACATACTTTTGAACTCCAGGTTGATTACCGAATACTTCCTAAAATTTTCTCTCTCCTCTTTGAGGCTCATTTCGTTGGCTCCATCCGCATAGTCTGGATCATCTGACCGGATGACGTCTTCTTGCCAAAATACATAGGGCATATTCCGCACGTTTATTCCTCAAGTGTCTCATAGTTACAGCATAGACAGCGAAATTTTGTCTCTATCACTTCCACTCTCATATTTTGCTGATTCGGCACCAATATCTCAGATGACTGGTGGGCTTGTAGAATGTTCTGATAACTCTATCTTTTCTTATCACCATGTACTCGTTGTATCTTTGTTGTGTTTTATAGTATCTCCATCCTGTCTAAGAAAACACAAAATAAAAATGCTGGAATAGGGCTTAAGACTAGAAATCTCTTCGCTGGCGGAAACTTCTCTCTGTTTCTAGGGGGAAATAAGTTCCGTAATCTTTCTATCAAAATTCAGTTGACTATTTCATATAAAGATTACATTATTCGTCAAACAAAGGTATAAAAATAAATTACTATGCTATCTGCTGGACGAAGAGAGGTGAGAGCTTTTATATGCCCTTTGGCAATTTGAAGGGAACAAAAGGCCTTTAAGATGGACGAAAAAATAATAGGAGAAGATCTTCGAGATCTTAAAACTAGGCTTCGGGAATGTCCAACAATATTTTCCCGAGAAGACCTCGAGTCAGGAACGGACACTATTGGAGGCTATGAGGTCATTAAACTCAAGGAAGGTGGTCTTGGTGTGACTTATAAGGTGTTCAGCGTTAGGAAGAAAAAATTCGTTGTGCTGAAAGTGTCCAAAAAGGGTCAGGGCGTGGATCCAGGCGAGATTCTCTTCGGTAAAAAGCAGGGAGAGAAGAAGCTATTGTTGTCATCCTTTCTGAAAACCCACTATACCGGCAGTGATATAATAATATCGGAATTTTGCGAGAGAGGAGATCTGCGTAAAAAAAAATATGCTCGGAGAGTGATAGAAAAGCATTTTGAAAAATTGCTCGGGGCTGTGGGAGAACTCCATAGAAATAACATTGCTCACCGGGATATAAAACCAGCAAATATCTTTGTTCGGAAAAATGGCTGGGCAGTACTAGGTGATTTTGGATTAGCAAAGGAAATCCCATCGGAAGACCGAATTTTTGGAAAAGCTGGAACACCCTACTACAATTCGCCGGGGTTGTTGCTCAAAAGAAAAACCTCACTTGAATTAAATGATGCCTGGGCTCTGGGAATAACGTTCTATGAGTGTATAGTGGGAAAACATCCCTTCAAACAGCTTGGAGGGTTTGGAGAGTATAAAAATAAGGAGGCCAGGGATATCTACTGCAAGAATGTGGCGGAGAACATTGTTAAACATCCTGGACACTGGAGAAAAATCATTCTCGAAGAACTAAATGGGGTTGTCCCGCCTGTGGATACACCAATTGTCGAGGCGATAGCGCAGCTAACTGAGCCTGATCAAAATCTGGCAAAATCCATAGGCCAGATTCTGGAGGATTTTGTACATGAGTCCGTAAAATCTTCCAGGGAACATATCAGACAGAATAAAGATGATGGAAGAGAAACTTTCTGGGAAACAGACAGAGAGGACAGAAAACTGAGCGAAAAAAGTCACGATCATGCCTTTCCTTCAGAAACGGAGGATAAGGTGGTGGAAGAATATAGAGGGAGAAACAGGAGAGAAACAAAAGGAGAAGTAGAAAAAGAGAGCGAAATGCTGAAGGGAATTAGAGAAGCAGAAAAACTGGTGGAGCTAATAGATGTTATGGACATAGAAGAGAAGAAAACAGGGGAAATGGAAAAACTGGTGGAGGCAACGGAAGCTATGGATATCCACAGAAAAATAACAAAGAAGGTGGATGGCAGAACAAAAAGTTAATGGACGAGGCCAGAAGAGAGAAGTCGAAGGCAGAGGACTACCCCAAAGCCGTTGCTATTATCTTTTCATCTCTTATTTCCCTGCTCCCTGTATCCGAAAAAGAGCAGAATCATGTGCCACGTTGCAGTTATTTAGTATGTAGTACGTAAGTCACCGTGTCTAGGACTGTCTGCCGGGTGAACGATGTGCTGAAGAGATATTTTGATGAATTTGAACTGTTTGGCAAGAAGAAAGTGTTAGAGAACAATATGTGGAATGCAGATTATGCTACAAAGACTCCTCTGGAAAAACTGACAACAGAACCATTTTGAAATAGAGGACAGCTGTAAAGAACGCCATTGGAGATCTCAAAAATTCAGGGCAATAGGAGATAAGTGCAAATGTGGAAGAAAAAATTTAGACTGGGGTTTAATTTGATAACTGGAGTATATGATTAGTGGCTGGAATAGGTTTGGAAATGGGTCTATTGTACATATTAAAAATTCTGTTATAATTATAATAAATATTAGGAATCCATTATGGTTGCTAGGGTAAGAACGTTTACATTTCTTGGAATAAATACGGTTGATATAAATGTCGAGGTTAAGCTATCCTATGGTGTTATTGCCTTCAACATCGTTGGTCTGCCGGATAAGGCTGTTAATGAGGCAAAGGAGAGAATAAGGGCAAGTATAAATTCTATGGGTCTGGGTTTCCCTACAAGTCGACTGACCATCAACCTATCTCCAGCCTCTATAAGTAAAGAGGGTAGTTATTTAGATCTGCCAATGGCCATAGGTCTTCTTGTAGAAATGGGTATAGTGAGTCAGGAAAAGGTTGATAAATATATAATCGTCGGAGAGTTATCTCTGGATGGCTCGATAAACGCTGTAAATGGTGTTCTCCCGGCGGCCATCAATGCCGTTGAAAATGGGCTTGGGATAATATGCCCTAAAAAATGTGCCAGGGAAGCCCTCTGGGCTAATGAAAATATGGATGTGGTTGCCGCCGATAATCTACTGACCATCGTAAATTTTCTAAATGGTCGCTGTATAATAGAAAAACCCATATTAAATAGAACTCTGAGAGATGTAAACTATCCGGACCTTGGAGATGTCTATGGACAAAAACAGGCCAAGAGAGCTTTGGAAATAGCCGCCGCCGGCGGGCACAATCTGATTATGATAGGTCCTCCGGGAAGTGGAAAATCAATGTTAGCCCAGAGAATTTTAAGTATTCTGCCAGATCTAACGGCAAAGGAGATTCTTGAGATAAATGTAATAAATAGTGTTGCAGGAAAACTTATAGATGGTGAACTAATATCTAAGAGACCATTCCTGGACCCCCACCACTCCTGTTCAATGCCAGCCATGGTCGGTGGCGGTACTAGGCCAAAACCCGGTCAGATATCGCTAGCGCACAATGGTATACTGTTTCTAGATGAGCTACCAGAGTTTCCGAAACAGGTACTAGACTCTCTTCGGCAACCATTAGAGACCGGCAGAATATCGATAGCTAGGGCCTTTCAGGATATAACCTATCCGGCAAAATTTCAGCTCATAGCCGCCATGAATCCCTGCCGCTGTGGGCACTTCGGCGACCCGGCGAGGCAATGCAAAAGAGTCCCAATTTGTGCCAGAGAATATCAGGAAAAAATATCTGGACCAATTATGGATCGCATTGATCTATTTGTTGATGTGCCAAGGGTAGATGCATCCCACTATAGGGGCAAAAAATCTAGTGCTAGAGTAGAAACATCGGCGGAATGTAGGGCAAGGGTAGAGAAAGCCAGAAAAATACAGGAAACTAGATATAGCGGCGGCGAGGCTAGACTAAATGCTCAGGCTACAAATGAGGACATTAGGATGTTTATGGCCCTGGACGAGACTAGCGAAAATCTGTTGGAAATGGCAAATAGAAAGTATAATTTCTCTTTGAGAACTTACAATAAAATTATAAAAATAGCCAGAACTATCGCAGATATAGAGGGATATAGGAATATAGCAGAGAATCATGTCGCAGAAGCACTAATATTCAAACAAACTGAATTTCTGGTGAAGAGGTAGAGCACGGGGCCACAAAATCCTGTAGAATTCGACAGAATGAGATGGTATCTACTTCGTTTATAGAGGTCCACGCATTTAAAATGTTCTCCATGGAACATAGGTATCCTTCTAATCCTTTTATAATGTTCCCATTTTTTAGAAGAGTCTATTGAAATAATTCAAATTATGTTATATCATACATTCACAAAACATTCCACCAAAATGTTCCACGTGAAACAAAGGTATCTATGGGAAGAATAATATCGATTGTGAACCAGAAGGGAGGAGTCGGAAAGACCACAACAGCATTGAATGTCAGTGCTGGCCTTGTGGCACTGGGCAATAGGGTGTTGGCTGTGGACTTCGACCCTCAGGGGAATATGAGTTCAGGGTTGGGTATGGAACCTATGATAAGATCGAGTACCGTCTACAACGTTCTTATGGACGGCATCGATGTCGGTACTTCTATCAAAAAAACTAAAATAGACAATCTGGACATACTAGTATCAGATATGAATTTGGCAGCCTTTGAGGTGGAGGCTATAAAAATTGAGAGGAGAGAGTATTTACTCCGGGAAAAATTAAAGGAAGTCAGGGAAGAGTACGACTATATACTCATAGACTGTCCCCCATCTCTGGGCCTGCTCACCATAAACTCTCTAGCAGCTTCAAATTCGATTCTCATCCCACTCCAGTGTGAATTCTTTGCTCTGGAAGGTTTAAGCCATCTTCTGGAGATAGCGGAGCGTGTAAAAGCAAATTTTAATGCAGGCTTGTCAATTGATGGAATAATATTGACTATGTACGATAAAAGAAATAGACTGACCGACCAGGTAGAAAAGGATGTGCGTGGTTGTCTGGGCAACCTGGTTTACAAGAATGTTATACCAAGAAATGTGAGACTGGCTGAATCAACCTCCTTCGGAGTACCAGCAGTTATCTATGACCAGGATTGTGCTGGATCAGTAGCCTACGTTAGTTTTATAGGGGAAATGATGGGTAAAAATGACAGAGAATAAAAAGCTTGCCAGGGGTCTATCGTCCCTGCTAGGCGAAAAAAATCTCTCCATCTTGAATTTGAAGAGCGAGATTAGCCTGGACGATATTATAGTTAGTGGTAATCAGCCCCGTAAAAGTTTTGATGAGGAAGATCTGAGAGGGCTCGCGAAATCCATAGAAAAATACGGTATCCTCCAGCCAATTTTGGTCAGGAAGTTATCGGATAAATATGAAATAATAGCTGGCGAAAGAAGGTACAGATCGGCGAAGCTGGCGAATCTGAAAACTATACCGGTAATAATTAAAGATTTCGATGAGCGGGAGATTTTTAGCCTTAGTGTTATAGAAAATGTACAGCGAAAAAATCTAAATCCCATAGAGGAGGCTTTAGCCTATAGGCATCTTATAGATGCTCGCGGTTACAGTCAGCAGGATATATCCGATCTGATGGGCAAAAGTAGGAGTCACATAGCAAATTTGTTAAGACTGCTTAGTTTGCCTGAGGCAATTCAAAAATATATAGAAAAGGGAACGATGGAAATGGGCCATGCTAGAGCCCTTGTCGGCTGTCCCTGGGCTGAAAAAATAGCAGAGAGAATCATAGAGGAAGGCATGTCTGTCAGAGAAGTAGAAAATCTCGTGAGAAACATGGGCACAAATGGTTTGAAAGTCAGCGGAAGGTCAAAGACATCGGCTCCGGAATCTCTGGAAGAGAGAGCAAAGGAATTGTCTGAAAAAATTAACATGAGCTGCAGGATAAGCTACAGCGAAAGGAGTGGCGCCGGCACCCTGAATATTAAATTCCGTTCTCTGGAGGAGTTAGATAATTTTATCAATGGATTATAACAAATTATCGGTTTAGAATGCTGATCAATGATTTAAGAAATGGTGGAAAGATTATATTAATGCTTGGGACTGACAACGTCGCTGTGGCTCTAGAAAAAGTGCTAGAAAACTTCGGCAATAATATCCTTTTCTGGGATCCCGGAGGAAGTGGTGGAGTTCAGTACAAATCCGAAACTAGTACCTCCACAGCTGTGGAGGACATAGATGCCTATCCTCTGGAGTCGGCCGACTGTTTGATTCTGAGTCAAAGACTATTCTTTGGGGGCAATGATTTCCTGGAACGCTTTGGCAAAAGGATTAAAAAATTAGAAGAGAGGGTTTTTCTGGATGTGGAAATTATAAAAGTTCTATTCTATGAAAATAAGTTTATCGCTATTGTCGGAGATAGCTATATAAAAGTGATCCATGCTGCCCTTTGCCACATATTCGAAAGCACCCCCCGCCAGGCAATTCTGCTACCATCCGGAGTGGGAGGATATCCAGAGATAGGCGAAGATGGGTCCGAGAGTGGCCTAAATCTGCGGAGCAGTAATGTTTTCCTAATGAGTCTGAATGGACAGAATATACAATATCTGAAAAACACCGACTTCGATCTGGTCGCTGTGCTCAGTCCAGAATCCGAGCAAGATGTTCCAAGTATGGAGAGACTTTTATCAAAACAGGCTATAGGAGGTGTCTCCATTATAAATGTGGACAATAGCAACCTAAAAGAATTCTGGAGTAGTCCAAGGTCTGGCAACAGCGCCACCGTTTTGATCCCTCTATCCACAGACAAAATGATCGAAAATGGCTATTCCTACATAAATGAAACTATATATAATTACTATGATTCTAATTCTTCCTATGATCTGGCAAATAGCGGGCTAATCGGCAGTGGAATAAATAGACTGTCTGTTTTGTTATCATTCATAGTTGCCACCAGATTTGGTCTGGATCCCTCCGAAATAACCGCCAATCTGAGGCTCTTCCAAGGGATGCCAGGTAATATGGAATGCGTTAGACGTGGAAGCGATGGTGTGCTGTTTGTGAACAATTTATGTGCTGAGACTATGGATGCACTGGAATCCCCTTTTAATATGTACAAGGGTATATATGCTATTCTTGTGACTAACGGTAAGATGGGAGAAGCTATTGTAAATCTAAGAAACCATAGAGACAGCATAAAGTCAATTTTTCTGGTGGATACATTTGATATGTTGGATCCCAAGGCTGAAGAATTTAGCGGATTGAACACGGAGAAGGTAAAAGACCTAGAGGAGGCCGTTTCAATCGTCAGGAGCCTCATAAACAATAATAAAAATGGAGACGAAGGTCTAGAGGAAGAGTTTGTGGTGCTAGCCAGCCCAATTTACAGCGATAAAATGAATAATATTCACTACAGGATTCCAGGAGAAGAGTTTCGGAGGGTTGTAGAAGGTCTATAGTTTATGAATTTATCAATAAAAAGGAGAACGCAATGGAAAAGCTAAGGGGCAGGTTTATAACATTCGAAGGAGGCGAGGGGGCCGGTAAAACTACCCAGTCCAAACTGTTAGTGGAACAGATGAACAAAGCCGGCATAGGAGCCATCTGGACCAGAGAACCAGGAGGTTGCGAAGGCGCCGAGGAGATAAGAAATCTTGTACTGAAGGGAACTGTGGACAAATGGGATGGAATAACCGAATTGTTACTGCTCTACGCTTCCAGGAAAGTTCATACGGAAAGAAAGATAAAGCCGGCGCTGAACAGTGGGATTGCTGTGGTGTCGGACCGCTACTTCGACTCCAGTTTGGCCTACCAGGGCTTTGGCCATAGCCTACCTCTGTCCAAAATAGACACCGTGAGAAAGATCGTTCTTGATGACTTTAGGCCAGATCTGACTCTGATACTAGATGTGGACATCGGCCTAGGACTCAGCAGGGCCTGTGCCGGAGCCGGTAAGAATAGATTTGAGGATATGGATTTTGAATTCCATCGAAGGGTTAGAGATGGCTTTAACCATATATATGAAGCCAATCCAGATAGATGTATCAGAATAGACACGATGGACTTGTCCATAGAAGATCTATCCGGGCTGATAGTTGAGAGGATTCTCAAATTCTTTAGTCCGCGGGCAAAGAATCTGTGATCATAGGCTGCAGACATATATTCGAAATCTTTCTGGTGTATACGGCACTCTCTTCGGTGGCAGTCGGTCTGCCGCCAACAAGGCCCAGAGAACATGGAATTGGCATAGAGGACAGCATCACAATTTCAACTCTAGATGGTAGGAAAAATAGAAAGGAAATTCTGTACTTGACCCTGGATGCCTGTGGTGGCAAAAATGGTTCCGAACCCGACATAAAACTTATTAAATATCTGAAGAGAAATAAAATAAAGGCAACACTGTTTGTGAGCTGCAAGTTTCTGCAGAACGGAAAAAACAGAAAATTAATAAAGAAATTGGCAAGGTCGAAAAATTTTTCGATCCAAAATCACGGAAAAAATCATTTGCCAGCTCTATTGAGTGGCAAGACTATCTATGGTCTGAGAGGGACAACCAGCAAAAACACACTGGTTGAGGAGATTGAGCAGTGTGGTAAAATGATAGCCGAATTGACTGGTGGTAGGCCAGATTGGTACAGATCTGGCACGGCCCACTACGATGAAGGGGCGCTGAAAGTAATAAATTCTCTAGGCTACAGAGTAGCTGGCTTCAAAATAACTTTGGATGAGGGTGCTACCCTAACCAGCGACGCTGTCCGAGAAAGGGCACTGTCGGCAAAAGACGGCGATATTCTGTTGGCACACATGAATGCTCCTAGGAGTGGGACCAGAGATGGTCTCATCGAAGCCACGAAAACTCTCAGAAAAAAACGAAAAATTAAATTTGAGCTACTACCTTCCCAACTAAGTCCAGCCAAGCCAAATTACAGAATAATTTGTGGTTGCTGTACCAGGACTCGAACCTAGATAAACAGAATCAGAATCTGTTGTCCTACCATTAGACGATACAGCATCAGCTAAGACTCACTCTACCCCCTAAGGCACCTTCCATGGCCTTCCTTGCAACTGATTTGAGGTCTCCGGAGGACATGGCTCCTATATGGAAAGGACCAAAGGAAGTCCTTATTAGTCTGGTAACTCTCAGGCCAAAGTGCTCCATTATATTGCGCACCTCCCTGTTCTTTCCCTCCCTGAGAGAAATCAACAACCAAGTGTTAGTCGTTTCACTTTCTTTTTCAATAGATATTTTCAGTGGCCTATACTTTATTCCGTCGACCACTATACCACTCTTGGCAAGACTATCTAAATTTGCCCTGAGCTTATCCAGGGAGCCATGAACTTTGATTCTATATTGCCTGGTCCAGCCATTGGCAGGATGTTCTATATATCTGGCCACAGAACCATTGTTGGTCAGTAACAGCAGACCCTCCGTATCCATATCTAATCTGCCTACAGCTATAACCCTTGGCAAGCCAGTGGGGAGAATGTCATATATAGTTTTTCGGCCATGAGGATCTCTGTTAGTGACCATGAAACCTTTTGGTTTGTAGAAAATCCACATTTTTATTTTTTCATTTCTGGGTAAAAGCTTATTTTTAATTTTTATAGTCTGGTCAATAATCATAATTGCCGGCGTATCTATAGGTACGCCATTTATCTGGACAAAACCCCCAGCTATAAGCCTTTCGGCTTCCCTTCTCGAACAGTAGCCGCTGTTAGCTATGACTTTGGCTACTCTTTCGCCCTTTTTTTCTGCCTTCTCTTTATTATCCACCATACCTATACTAAAATTTTTCTGATGTTATCTATCATTGAGGAATTACCAAAGGCCACGCTGCCGCCATTACCGAAGTCGTGATGGAGTCCACCAGCTTCGGTCACAAAAAGTTTTCCAAGTTCTAGCTCATCCATGCTACCATCAAAAACTACACTAGCATCATGTCTACCGCAGGCCACATGGCAAAAATCCAGAGGATAACAGTCTGTCACTATTAAGGACCCTAGTTTCAGGAAGATCTCTCCAGATAGCTTCCCAATGCCGTCTTGTCTAACACTAGTCAGTGTGTTCTCCCCATGAGCTCTGGAAGACACTCTGATTCTTCGCCCATTCAGAAATGCACCTTCACCCCTTGAGACAGAAAATGTTTCTCCACTACTGTAGTTGTTTACCAGTCCAAACACGACCTCACCGTTTTTTCTCAGTGCCAGAAGTGTAGCAAAATAGGGAATGGCATGGAGGAAGTTATTAACTCCACAGAGACTGTTTATGTAGATACTGTTTTCACCATCTTCGGTCCAGCTTTCGGGGTAGTTCTCCAGGTGTAGCGAATAGGCTGGCCTTTTTTCTCTGAAAAATCTACAGAATTTCTCGCCCAGGTACTCAAGTGTCGCACTCGCGAAGGCCGAACTCTTTCTACTAGTCTGCAAATTCGCCAGCTCCCCAAAATCTCTGCGTACTTTGTTTTCCACGGTCCTTAGGACTTCGCTGAATATACGGGAGTCGGCACCACTCGCTTTCGCTTCCTTTCTATACAATTCTCTTATAAAAAATAACTGCTTCAGGATAGTTCACCCAATTTAATTCTCCACTAATTTTTCTGGGCCTGTATTTTGTTGAGATTGAATAAACAGTAAATTTGTCTTTGGCAGAATCATAATCTCCAGAACCAGTAGTTTCTTTAAATTGGAATAGATAGTCCGCAAAGGGCTATATAGATAAAGCAAAATATTTTTAGTGGAAACAATGAATGGAAGTAGGGGGGAGGGGGATCTTCGGGTTCAATGGAAGAACGAAAAATTTTAGTGAATCATATAGGAGATTGGAGGCACACTGCTAAAGAATGGATTAGGACATAGCAGTAGTCACTGTGGAAAGGAAAATAAGATGTTAAGAAATAAACGACAATAGTGGGATGGAAAGGGAAGCGACATAAATATTAAAATATGTTGCCCAGTGTCGCAGTAGGAAAAAGCAGATTGATTTTTATTTATTGCCAACTAGGCTTGGGTCCATATTCAATGGAATCGGTGTGTACACATTCTGGTTCCATTTTTAGTATATTTGAATTACCAGGGTCGCTATGCAGAGATTTAAAATAACAAAAGAGGGTTACAACAAACTTAAGACTGATTTAAACAGACTGATTGGTGTGGAAAGAATAAAAATTTCCAAGGCCATAGGAGAGGCTATAGAACTTGGTGATCTGAGCGAGAACACAGAATATAGTTCTTCAAAAGAGAGGCAACTAATCAACGAAGCACTCATAGCTACTCTAGGTGAAAAGATTTCAAATGCTGATGTGATTGATACGGATAATCTGTCCGGTGATTCCATAGACTTCGGCGCTACTGTGACTCTGTTTGATGAAGATTTAGGGAAGCAAATCTGTTACACTCTGCTTAGCGAGTTTGAGGCAGATCCACTAAGGCACGTAATTTCCGTAAACTCACCTATAGGAAATGCTCTGCTTGGCAAGCGCATTGGAGAATCCGCAGAGATTAGGATTCCGGGTGGTACGAAGTACTACATGATTAAAAATATAAAATGGGGCGGTGAGAATAAATAATGTTTTCCAAGATTCTCAGTTTTTTTCTAGTATACGTTCTGAGTTTACTGAATTTTGCTGTGGTTCTGAGTCCATTTATCTTCATACTATTAGGAAAATATTTTCTGAGAGCATCTATACAAATGGCCTATGTTGAGTCTGTAGTTCTTCTTCTATTGTCCACCGCAAGTTTTCTGATGCTGCTGTTTCTGTTTTTTGACTTTGTCTTTTCCTCAAGCATAAGGTACTACGCGAAGAAAAGCGTTCCGGTTGCGAAAAGTGGCACCTACAAGGTATTTTCCGAAGTTTTCGAAACTGTTAGAAGAAGATTCGCTTTAGATAACATAGAACTCTATATAATGAATACAAATGAAATCAATGCCTATGCCGTCGGCAGCCTGAGAAGGAACATAGTAGTATTGACTACGGGGCTTCTTAGTCTATACAGATTTGAGGTGAATGATAACAAAAAATTTTTTGCCTCCATAGAGGGCATAATTGCTCATGAAATGTCCCATGTGATCAACAAGGATTACTTTGCAGCCCTATTGCTCATGGTAAATGAAAGATCCACCCATTTTGTCTCGGGAATAGTGGCCGCTATATTTGAACTTATAAGTAGAATTCTCTCTCTAATCCCAATTATAGGTCAATATATGACTCTAGCAGTGGACACGGCGTACAGCGTAATAGATTTTGTTATAGGCTTTTTCTATAAATATATCATGTTAAATATATACAAGTTCATTCAGCTACAGATAAGCAAGAGTGTAGAATATAGGGCCGATGAGCAGGCAGCGATGGTGGTTGGCGGCCATAATATGGCCCGGACACTGGGTCTGCTGGGCAGCAGTGGATATTTCTCCATTTTTTCCTCCCATCCACTGACTCGCAACAGAGTTAAGAACGTTTCTGGCATAAAAAAATCTGAGAATATTATGAAGCCCGTATCCGGAACCAATTTAACATTTATTCTCTCATTCACCATAATATTAGCAACTCTTTATTTCAGTTATAGATTGGCAAAGATCCAAGCTTTGATAGATGCCTACAGAGGAATGGTTTTGTTTTTCAAAAATAAATATATTATGTTGAAAACCCAAATAACAATTTTTCTGAACAAATATTTTGCCAAATAGGCATGATGTTAAAGGTTAAAAAAATATTTGACCTACTGGCTAGCGAGTACAGTGAGGAAGGTCTGACAGAACTAAAATACACAAATCCCTACACCCTTCTGGTGTCAGTTATGCTCTCAGCCCAAGCAACGGATGCCGGTGTCAATAGAGTAACCCCAGAGCTGTTCAGAGTGGCAAAATCTCCAGAGGAGATGTTGAAACTGGGGTTTGATAGGCTTAGACAGATGGTAGGCAGCATAAACTACAACAACACCAAAGCCAGGCACATTCTATCTATGAGTGAAAAACTAGTGGAAAAATTCGGCTCAAAAGTGCCAGCCAAAATGGAGGACCTAATGAGTTTGGACGGCGTCGGTCGAAAAACCGCGAATATCATCCTTAATATAGTCTTTGGGGTACCAACTATTGCTGTCGATACACATGTTTTTCGTGTAAGTAACAGACTTGGGATTATAAAGGCGAGAAATGTCCTCGAGGCTGAGAGACAGCTGCTAAAGATCATCCCCAGAAAATACCTAGCACAAGCCAACAACACACTTGTGCTATTCGGTCGACGCCAGTGTAAGGCTTTAAAACCAAGATGCGACTCATGCATCCTTGGAAGCTACTGCACCAGTCAATCTACCCAGAATAAAGATAACACCTCCTATCCGACCAGCTAACCCTTTCCCAGGGACAGTGTCCAACCCCGCGGTGGTCGGGGTGAGAGGATTCGAACCTCCGACCTACTGCTCCCAAAGCAGCTGCGCTAGCCAGACTGCGCTACACCCCGTTATCAGAACCTAATTCTACCCAGGAAGACCCAAGATTTCAGGCAGATAGCGTTTCCCTCTTTTTTGCTCTCCTTCTGTTTATAATCAGCCTTCCACCCTTGGTCGACATCCGCGCCCTAAATCCATGTGTTCTCTTTCTTTTTATAAGACTAGGCTGAAAAGTTCTCTTTGTAGACACGACAAAAAACCGACTATTATTTCCTATTCATGCCCGATGATATTCAATGATTTTTTAAAATACAACACAAACCTGTTTCAAGCCAAGACCTACGCACGAAAATTCACAAATAGAGCTTCTGTATGCGATTTGTATGTAGAATATATGGCCCAGCTACCTCTATCGCGGTTGCAGAAAGTGCTCCCACGACAGCTGTATGAGAATATTTCATTATACCGATTACTATTCCCGCCGCAGCACCAACAGATCTCATGGCTACCATAGCCGAACCGACCCTGTTGCCGGCGGATAAATCATAGTAGTTTTCTGACATAGGTTTACCAGAGAAGATAGAATAGACACAACTCATGGTACTTTCAGCAGAGTGCAGAACAGATACACCGAATGATGCAGTCTCGCCCTGGGCTACCTCACGGGATGGTCTGTTGTCGGAAAGTATAATATTAGTACTTACCTCTACTCACACTAGCTATACCTAATATTCTTTTGATTTAGCCTGTGGTGCAAACATTAAAACTAGACAAGATAGGAAAATTCCCTTCAATTTAGGAGCTTGATTACAATATTCACTAACCTAGCTATACTTTCTACAATAGAATAGCCAGAAGATTCAGTAAATCATTGAAAATGCTCCGCTATAGTCTTCTACTTCTGTTTAACAAACTCTACTGGGGATTTGATCTGGTATAATAATGTATGTATAAGGTTAGTGGTCCCCCTACTTTGGAGAGGATTAGTGACATTTATACATCTTTCCCCCTTAGGCGGTACACCGGGAGTAATGAGGGATGGGGTTGGAAAATGCAGAAAATAGCCGTCGCCAACCTACACCTCCGGCTCTTCGATCCGATGGAACAATTTTTTTCTATAGTCTAAGACTGCATGTCCTTTTTCTGCTTTGCCTCTTCCCACTGGATCTGCCTCTTTTCGCGTTCCTTCAGCTTTTCCTCTAGTTTAACTTTATTATACTCCTGCATGAGTTTTAGCATCACCGGTAGCCAATCCTCAGGCTTGTCGGATTTTACCAATTCTTTGGCCTTGGCCATAATTTTTGAGTGGAGTGTACCACTGGAAAATATGTACAATTCATCCTTTGTCAGAAAGTCAAAATCTATAGAGGATATGACTATGTTACCATTGTGTCTAATTAGCATAGTTCCATTGTCTTCCCTCATAACCGATATGATTCGAGATTCTTCTTCAGTGATATCGAACACCTTACGCTGGTAAATACTTGCCTTAACATTTGGAAGTAACAGCTGCGTTGGAAACACATTTCTGACTGACAATTGTATACTACTCGTTTCATAGCTGTCGGCACCACTGGTGGTCATAATTACGGCTACATTTTTATCGTAGAGGGCCTTAAGCAGCTTTGAAATTTTGGGGGCAATGTAGGAATTATCAAGCTGCAGCCAGCCCTCATCGATAGCCAGAATTGTTGGTTCGTTGCCAGACTTTGTTGCTAGACTATGCACTAGGTGAGTAAAGATGGCAATTCTTATTTCTTCGTTGTTTACGATCGTGTTAAAATTCAGGCCTGTTATGTTGCTGGCAAATATGTCTGTGCTGTGTTCAGTGTTAAATATGAAACCATATCTGGTCGGATCTACCCATCTATTGAGACTTTTACATATTTTGCTAAATTTCTCCTGTTTTGCTATATCAAAGACATCACCAATTTTTTTTATCTTGTCTATGTCATTTTTAATGATTTCTTTCAGTTTTCCCCATTCCTGATTAAGCTTTGTTGTTTCTTCGCCCAGCTTGACCATGCCGTCATCGGATTTTTCAATTATAAACGATAGCCATTCTAGGATGAATTCCAGGTTTTTATCATTCTTCTCCATTGCGAATGGATTTAGATAAAGTTTTTCATCGGATTCCTTTCGGGAAATGGAATAATACTTGCCACTCAAGCTATTAATAAAGAGTCTAGACCTATTCGTATTATCTATGTAAACAATTCTCCCAACTTGCTTGGTGGCTGCAATGAGCATAAAATTCATATATCTCGTTTTCTTCGCGGACTTTGGTCCGATAATTAGAGTATTTGGATTTTTTTTAGTGTCGAAGGAGAAAAAATAGGGTGTGCCCAGCGCGCTCTTTAGGACTATCATAGAATCCCCCCAGATGTTTCCAGTGAGCTTTCCTGTTGGGAAGCTGAATAGTGAAGCAAAGGCACAGACGTTGTCCAGAGGGATTGAATGTAGTCTTCTGACAAAATTGAAATTTCCCGGCAGCTGGCTCCAGAACAGAGTTGGCATAAACATTTCTTCCCGAACGGCAACTAGTCCAAGCTTCCCTGTGGCCTCAAAAAGCCTTTCCAAATTTTTATTGAGCTCTTCTTTGCTTTTAGCCTTAATACTTATAATCACTTGACTAATGCACACTCTGTTTTTTTCCTGATTTTTGTCCGGTAGCATGGCACCGATATCCGAAATATTCAGAATAATTGGATCTTCATTCAACGAGAGAGTCTCAAAGTACTTCAACATCTCATCATTAATGGGCTTGCTGTTGATAAAGCTCACAGACTGGGTTATAACCATTTCCTGGTCTAGTTGTATTATTTTGTCTAGCTGCGATGGCATCAAGAGGTTACAATATTTCAGGGATACCATAGCCGAGTAAAGTGAGCTACCCTTGTCGTATATTTGTATTAGGTTTTTCCCATAGGCTATCTTCTTGCTCAGGAATGAATGGGATAGTTCGTTCACTGGCAATTTCACATTTTTGTAGACGCCGTTAACTAGAAGGGAGAAAAGCTTAAGATGCTCAGAGTAGTAGGTGTCGTCCTTCTTTACTATCTTTAGTAGTCTTGCCCCATAGGGCTCCAGATCTTTGAGCATACCTTTTGAGACACCGGATAGCACAGAGAGTGATTTCTCAAATCCTTTGTCCCTTGACTTCTGTAGCATAGAGAGGTTTATAGCCTCTATGAATTCGATAACTTTTGATACGGCTCCGGATTCGAGAGAAAACACTATCGCTATGTAAATTTCGTTTGCAAACTGGTTATTCCAGTTGTAATGCCTATTCCATCTCCCCATAACCAGCTTCGGCACGTAGGACTCGTAGTTCTGATTTCTTGGGATCAGGTCCACCGATTTTCTGATAGTTTGGAACCAGAAGCTGAGATTATGGTTATTTGCATTTTTTACGAAACTTTTATTGAGCTCTTCCCGTAGCAGATAAAAATTTGATTTACCCGTGTTGGATACAAATGATGGAATTTTTATTATTTGTAGCATATCGCCATTCTGAGTTACCAGAGTGTGATCATTGTAGTAGCAGGTGTAGGGGATCAAATCGGGATTAACACTATTTTGCTGGCCATCGGCAGCATATAAGCCGGTATTCAGATCATCGAAAATACTGTTCTCTAGCTTTTCCATATTTTTTAAAGTAATTCTTTAAATATCCAACGAAAGAGGTTGATTTTGTCGATAAATGTATATAATATATCCTCTATGGATAAGGTATTAGTGTTATAATAATAATCAATGTGTAATCGAAAATATGTCCGGAATTACTATAGTATTTTAGAATGTTTAGCGGGCTGTGATTGTGGATGTCCATGGATAATCTGAAGGTCATACTAGGGGAACAAAAATCGGTAATTATTAATTCTCTCGACTCCCTATTCCAGGTTGCCAGAGATGTTGCCCAGCAGAAAAACAAAAAAATCTATCTGCTAGGCGATGAGAATAGCGAGCTGCGAGAGAGGATCGGCATCCTGGGAAAGGGCCTTTTCAGAATTACCTCCACAATAGAAGAACTATATCATTTGAAGGGCAACAACAAGTTGCTTGGGATTCTTCTGAAAAAGGAATTGACTATCCGGAATCTCAAGAAAAATATAGGAGAAATAAGAAAAGAAAGCGAAGAGAAGGGTACAATCAGCGGTAAGGATATGACCGCCTTCAAAATAATAGCTCTGGAGCTGGAGGAAAAGGAGAAAGCTCTGAGAGACAATAGGGTATTGATAGAAGCTCTGGAAAACGACAAAAAGAATCTCGCTGTAGAAAAGAAGAATATGGAAAAGATGAATTCTGATCTGACTGGCGATCTGGAAGCTGTCGGGCAAAAAAACAAAGGTCTTGAGACCATCAATTTGGCCCAGCTGGGCACTATAGAAGCTCTATCAAGGGAGTTGCAGAGCAAAAATGAAAAGATCATCGAGCTTAAGGATCAGTTTATACAGCTTCTGGACAACTACAATGACATATTACAGAAAATTGACTAGGAGCGGAGAATGCAGAGAGTAGAATTGAGTATAGGCACGATTAAAGCTTCTCTAGGCTATAACAGCGAATCCGAGAGGGAACTGATTCTCAAAACAGCCAGGGAGCTGAATATTGAATATAATAAATTAATAATAAGCTGTGGTAATGTGGACGAAAATATATTATTATTTTTTTTATTAATAAAAACCGAGATAAAACTCCAGAAAATAGATTCCAGGAACGTAGATGAAGCACTTTTCAATGTGCTGAAATCCATAGGTGGCTACATCCACGAAAAAAATTCCACAAAAATTAAAGAATCTCTCGTGGCTATAAGTATAATTAAAAAAATAGAATTGAATAACAGATATAATGTCGATGAATCTGGTAAAAATCATGAAAATGAAGCACTGTTGTTGGTAAATAGTTTTATAGAAGAGATAAAAGGAAACATTAGAACCATTGAAAATAATATTTTATTGTTGTAGAGTGCTGGCGCACTACGCTAGAGGACAGGGTCTGTATGAATCCCAGGGACTCCTTTAAAAATGTACAGGGGCCGCCTCTACTGCGGCTGTGGCCGTGGCACGTGGCACCAACTTTGCATACAAGGTCTTAGTGACATCTATCCATCCCTTTTGTGGTGCAAATCCCTGGAAATGGGGGGAGAGTCGTCGGACCAGCAGGGTGTCGGTGCTTTAGGTTTCGGGGTACCCGTAGCTCAATGGATAGAGTATCAGGTTGCGGACCTGATGGTTGGAAGTTCGAATCTTCTCGGGTGCACCAGGGACTATCCGCAGGGAGACTGAGGGCGGAGTTAGGCCACATAGGTAATAAATTAGGATAGACAAGATCGGCCGGACATGAGAGAAATATATGAAAAATGGAAATTCTAGGACTTTTTTTGTACTAGCCTTGTTGTCGATTTTTTCGTTGAGCACTAGCTCAAGTGAGGGTACTCAGCGTAATGAGATGGCCGAAAATCTGGTGTTGTTTAGTTTTGGGGTAAAAAAGATAGAGTTTAGCCAGCGGTTTAGTGATATTTTTATGTTAGTCATCGAAAAGGAAAGAAAAACAAAGCTAGGAGGAAAGGAAAGAGCAGACGTCGAGGCTGACATTGCAAAAATCACCAAAAGTTTTTTGGATTTATTCGTAGAAATCGAGAGTAAAAGCTTCATCATGAAGGCGGGAAATTTTACAAAACATCTATCAAAGGGGTTCGATGAACCGTATAACGAATTCCAAAACTTAGAGGGAAAAATACGCTCCGCCGGGTCGAATTCTGATAGACAGTGGTTGGATTCGATTGTAGGTCAACTTACTAGCCTCGTCTCTCGTTTTCTGGAATTTGACCTTCGTGGCTATAAACGTATCTATCTTTGTTGTTTTGCCATCAATATGCTTATAAATTACAAGGATTTTGCTAAACAATATTTTACACCACCATATGATTACTCCATGCTGGATCAGACAATTGCCTTTTTTGATGGTTTGGTTCCCGCTAAATTTCTAGTAGTTGATGAAAGGGATTTACCTTGGAATTCCGAGAAGACTGAACAGCTTAGGAATTTTATGGAATATTTTGAAAAAAAATGGCCCACCGTCAACCAGCGGACCAGAACAGAGACGGGGGGAGAAGAGACGGACAAAGCCGCTCCAACGGAAGCGAGGGAATTGCAACAAGCTCCGGAGAATCAAGTGCTTGGAAAACAACTTGGTTCCATTATGAAAAAGGTTTTTAAAAGAGGGAATGGATTGGAAGTCCTTAACGCCGCGGCAGATATTGCTTTTATAGCAATGAATTTTTCAGGTTTGCTCGGATTTGTTGATTATGAATTTCAAAGGCCGAGAGATATTATTATTGGGAAAAAACCGGAGGAGGTTAGCGAATTACACAATGAGTTGCAAATATGGAAGAAAAGAATAGATCTCGCTATGCCAGAACCCGATAGGGAATGGTTGGATCTAACTATTTTTCAACTCACAGGTATAGTTGTTCGTCTATTGGAATTCAACCTGGAGAGACGAGCTCGCTTCTGTCGGGCGAACAAGAGTATACTCGTTTGTTATAAAACCCTACTCGCTAAAATGTACCCTAAGCGCAAACAACCTGAACTATTAGACAATATGATTGACTTTTTTGATCGTCTGGTTCCGGAGTATTTGAGGGTGGGTAATGGTGAGTTATCCTGGAATAGCGAGAGGATTGAATTAGTTAAATCCTTCATTAGGTTTCTCGAAGGACAACCCAACATTATTAAGGCAGGGGCGGGAAGAGGAGCGAACAGGGCTGTCCCAATGAAAACGGAAGAAAGGCCAAAAATAGAAGACGAGAAGAGAATGGGAGAGAGTGCAAGTTCTAGCGCAGCCGTTTCGGTATCAAGTGTTCAAGCTCTTAAGAGATCCTTTAATCCTGCAGTCAGAGCTTTTGGGTTACCTGTTGTTGCATGGATGTTTGAATTTCTGATAAAAATAACCGATAAAAAGGCCAAGATGCGGGATTATAGTAAAAGTCTATTTGCGCTAGCGGAAGCCTTTAGGGACGTATTTATGCGTGTCTATTACGAATTAATAATTATGGTTGACAAGATCCCTGGAACCAAAGAGGTTGATGGATCTGTCGAATTGCTCACTGGACTCGGAGAACTAATGGGAAAAATAACCCCCTATAGCTCGAAACCTAGTATGAATGAATTGGATTTAGTGATAAATCAGCTTGTCTACATAAGAGATGCTCTATCTAAGTTCGGTCCAGAACTCCTCTCTGACCAATTATGCCGTGCTGTCCGACACATAATTGGCGAGCATAGTGTTTTTGTTGGGAAAGTTAGTAAAGTTGATTCTGGGAATAGCAATCCGCCGTCGGCCGCGGGGAAAACTGCGAAATTATCGAATATGATTTCGAGAAAGGAGCAGAAAGCCAGTTCTACCATAACCATTCAAACTCACATAGGTTCCATGAATGTCTCGAATTTGACCATGGATAAAGAAATGGGAGAAAATGTTGTCCTATCCATGTATGCATTTTTACACAAAATTATTGGAGAAAAGACAGAAGACAGTCTTGAGGAGCCGCTAATTCCCGGTAGGGAGTTTGTGGCGATGTTGCTGGCGATATCATTTAAATATTTATTTATAGCCGTCTCGTGTGGGACAAGAGAGACTAATAATCTGCTAAATGAACTTCAAGAGGTGAAGATTAGAACAGACTCTGATCAATTGGTGTCCGCTGTGGATAAATCAGAATTAATATTCCAGCAAGTTAACAATATTGCCATTAGTTTGTTGGAATTTAGGCTGTTATCTCTTGAAGATTTTTCTGGAGCTGCCAAAAATACGTTTGCCGCATACATTAGTTTTATTGGGATTATGGGGCTAAGCTGTATAAAGGCCGATCAGGTGCTCAATAGATTACTAAAACTGTATGCCAATCTGGAACTAAGCACAACGGGGCCGCTGATGGCAGTGTCGGCTACTATTGATGGTTCATTATCTGAACCATCAATTTTATCCGTGCAGAATATGGAAAAACCGGTGAAGAGGAAAAATGTGCATCCTTCAGCATCGCTTTTTGCTGGTCCTGCCGATTCAGAAGACTATGAACCTAATGGCGCTGTAGACTCTGCAGTCGGTGTTAGCGAGATTGGGAGTGCTGAAGCGCGGCAGGAATATATCGCTTTTTTTAAGAATCTTGGCATAAAAGTAGAGATCGCGCAAAGATTGGTAGATTATTCTATGTTAATGTTTAGAATTTTATTGCCCAAGTCGCTAGTAAATTTGGGACATAGGATGGATAGTACTGAACTATCTGTAATTTTTCAGATGATAAACGATGTGGGCGGGGTGTATAGGGTAAAATTTAATGAGGCTACATTTATCGATGCGCTGATAAAATTCAGTAGCATTATTGGCTGTTTGCTGAAACCCACTTGTGGTGGGAGCGGATATGCTTTGCTTAGAGGTAGTGAGCCAATGGTTGATTCCTATATAGAATTTGTTGAATTGCTTATAACCGAATTTGCTGGAATGATCAATGTACCAGTGCAGTTAAAACATGCATTATCTGTCCTAGAACTAAAGTCTTACATTTTAAAAATCAAGGACTGGAGATATTCTAATGGACTTGAGGAAACACTGTCCAAGATTTTACGTGTTTCGTCTTC
>JAIRWJ010000037.1 GCA_031269065.1 Rickettsiales bacterium | reverse complement strand
TGAGGGGTGACGATGGTAACCCTAACTATAAACTCATCCAAACCGAGGGTAGTTTGAGTAGTGAACACCATAACTACGAGGGTATATATGAGTACATAATAAATGATAAAGGTCAAATAACCTATGAAACATTCGTAAAAGACGGAAAAATAACCGGAACTGTGGGCGGAGGCACTGAAAAATGATAAATTTTAAGACTCTCTGTAGCGATCTGTGTACAGACGATTTTTTCAGTGGTCTTTCATTCTGTGAGATATTGCTTTCTGTGAAGGTTAATATGGCGAACGATGTGGCGACTATAGATAATTTTCTCAGAAAACATGGCTATAGATTTGATAATTTAGAAAATTTTATCTATAAAATGGCCTTTCTTGAAAATGAAGATTTTGTACTAGCTGTACATAGAACTACGTACCTTGCTCTTGTGAGTCTGAAGCACTTAGGCTGGACTACAGAGGAGGAGGAAGACCATACTTTGAGCTATGCTATAGGTTGGATATGTGATTTTTTTTCCCCATATACCAAAGAAACTGAATGTTTAATGTACTACACGTCTAAGACAAAAGAAGAGGAAGATGTGGAGCGGATACAAAATTACAGATTGGAAAAATATCTAGGTGAATATAGATACTATCTAGATGTCTGGAGCGGGATAAAATTGGATAAATATTCCGAGTTATTCGATGACAAATTTGCTCTTATAAGAAATGGAAAGTTTAAACACCATCTTATAGTGGGGAAAAGGGACAGTGACTACAGCATGTCATTACACATCTGGACCGATGATATATTCACCAAAGAGGAACGCTATGAATTCACCTTTAAAAACGATAAGGAACTAGAAGAGTTTCTTCTGGAGAACAAAGTTGTCATTGACTCCTGTCTGAGCAATGACTTTTTTTTGGATGAAAAATCATATATTTCCGCCTTCAGAGAGCAGTTTGATAATCAAGATCTATTTGAACATACTCTTTTTTTCAATCCATTTATTGAGACCCTCGAGAAGAGAACGGAAGACTGGAAAAGAGAACGTAAGGAGTTGGGATAATTTAGACTGATGTCAAGATCTCTCAGGGAGTCTTGACAACGTTCCAGAAATGGTATAGAATTGACCCAAACCCAATAGCTGGAGAATGAAAGGAAATTTTCTAATAAAAAACTTGAATTTAATTCTAGTTTTGGCTATGGCTGTCGAGGATAGGTTGTCACACGTTCCTCCCAGTGGGAGATTTTTTTAATGACTGATTTTTAATAGTAAATTGAATACTATGAAGAAACCACTTTTAGCTGGACTGTTTATATTAGGTCTATATGGTAGAACTATGGCATCAATCTCCTCTGATGTTGAAAAAACTACTACAGATTTACGCAGGGCGATATTTACTACCAGTACAATCCAGAATACTAATATAGTCAGTAGTCTGGAAAAAAATGTCAAAAACAAGATTTGGTTAGATGTTTACCACAGTGGCCACAAAGTTGAAGAATATGGAAACATTGGCGTAGATGGCCTAGTTATAGGAGGTATGGTTAACGACCAAAAAGATTCCAAGATCTTTTGGAAATTTTTTATGGGGTACCACACGATGGGCAATGTAGATAAAAATTTAGTTGTCTATTTGCCCGGATCCGGTATGGAGAACGCGACTCTGGCCCTTAGCGCTAGGTACAGAGAAGATCAAGCCGTATCTTTTGGCTATAGCTGGATGGGCGTCATCACCGAAACCGGTTCCAGTGTGGATATGACCCTTATAAGAAGATTTCGTGGACACAGTGTCTGGTTCGAAGCCATAGACCCTGTAATTAAAAAAGCGAGGGAAGATAAATGGACCCTCGTGGAGGTTTCAACACTGCTTAGTGCTGGTGTCAGGCATGTTCACAGGTTATCTAATGGTTTTAGCTTAGAACCAAGTGTGCGAGTGGGTATTTTGTGGTTTGTAAGTGGTTATTCAGGCAAGACAAATTATTATTCAAAAGGGAGTAGTGTTTCCTCGAATGTTCTGGAGGAAATTTTAGCCAGTGATAAGTGCGCAATCGCACAATTGACGCCGAACCTGGATGTGAACTTTAATCCCCATGATAAAGTAGAGGTAACTCTGTCTATTGAATATCGCAAAAATCTGACGAATAAAAATACCGCCATCTATGGTAGTGGTAATCTGGAACTTGGAGCTAACATCCTTGCGATGAATTTTCTGAGGGCTGGCATTGGTCTCACGATACACGATAGGAAAAACATGGGTTTTAGAATTACAGCTGGTCTAAAATTATATTGACTCCGGTCCGTCGTCTCCTTGGCTCCTATCCCTGGGCCTAATGGCGGTTGGCTGGTCAGGACCCTAGGTTAGGGAAGGAGCAAGAAAGTAAGTTCCCTCCTTCAATGAAAATCGCCAGGGAAGAAAAGAGATGGAAAAAAGATGTGATAAAAAGTAGCCATAGAGGAGGTTGTTTCCAAAAAACTATTAGAACCCTGTCATCCCCCAGCCTTGCGGGCTAAGTGGGGAAATTTTTGGATCCTTGACTCCCTACCAAAAATAATATAATCTAGCTCAAATCCAATAATCAGATAATGAAAAGTGACTTCCTGAGAGGACTTCGAAAGTTTGCCAGTTCACTCATCTGCTGCTCTCTGCTGTCTGGCAGTCTGCGTCCGACCATGGCCCTAGCTACTCTCATACTATCTGGACTCAGCGTCATTAGCCAGATCGGAGAGAAAAATTGGGAGCTGAAAATTAACCAACATATAGTCCAGGGGAAGGGTAAATTAGTTGAGTTCGGTGAGTAATTAGACAACTTCCAAGCTCATTCCGATTCCCAACTATAGATTCCAGCTTCAGTGGAAGCTTCAGTGGAATCTATATCTATAAAAAACACTTCGTATTCCATATCACTTTTGTACTTTTTTCTTGCCTGGCAGAGAAATACACCAATAATATCTGCCTGATATTCTCTGGGTTATAGAGGAGGTTTATAATCTCTTTAGGACTTGGAGTAAGATTCTGGTTTTCCTCCCTCAAGTTCGAAGAGTTCGGGAGGGAAAAGGAGGAAGGTTTGGTGGATCGAGAGTGGTTTTGCATTTGTATTTTTCTGTTTTATACTACCTAGACAATCCGGATCCTACCCATGAAAGACAAAAAATTAATCCTGGTGGATGGCTATAGCTTTTTCTTCAGAGCCTACTTCGCGCTGAAGAACATCAAAAAAAGGAGTGATGGTCTGGCAGTGAATGGAATATATGGCTTTACGAGGATGCTAGTGAAACTTATAGTGGATCTTAGATCAACACATATTGCCGTTGTATTTGATACTGGGGGTAAAAATTTTAGACATGAGATTTCTCCAGACTACAAGTCGAATAGGCCGGCTGTTCCGGATGATATGATTCCTCAGTTCCCATTTCTGAGAGAAGTGGCTGAGGTGATGAATCTGAGGACTGTGGAGAAGATGGGCTATGAGGCGGATGATGTTATAGCTACTTTGACAACAAAGGCGAAATCCGAGGGCTATGAGGTCTGGATTATATCGGGCGATAAGGATTTGGCTCAGCTTGTGGATGATGATGTGTTCCTCTACGATGCGAAGGATGGTAAAAAAATAGGGGCAGAGGATATTCTGGAAAAATGGGGAGTATATCCAAAGCAGATACTGGGAGTACTGTCTCTTATGGGAGACGCGTCTGATAATATTTCTGGTGTTCCCTCTATAGGCCAAAAAACGGCGGTAAAGTTGATTAGAGAGTATGATACGGTGGAAAATCTGATAGCTAATTTGGAAACTGTGAAACCTGATCGAGTGAGAAATGCTATAGAAAACAATATTAATAAGCTTTTACTATCGGAACAGCTGGTGACTCTGCGGAGTAACATTGATCTTGATTTATCCGTTGATGATCTGGTCTTCAGAAATTTTAATCCAGCGAAATTTGTAGATTTTCTCTATCATATGGAGTTCAATAGTATAGCCCGGGAGATAGAGAAGAGTTTTGGCGAAACTAGAGAACCTTTCCCGACCGGAAGCAGAGACTATGAATATAAGAAGATAGTGGACCTGGAGACTCTGACCAGTGTCTGCAGGGATCTTGTGAATTCGAATGATAAAACTGTTTTTTATATAAAGACGGAGAGTATTGGTGATCTTGAAAATGTTAAGACTCTCTGTTTTAGTGACGAACACAGAATGCATATCTATTTTATTTGTCTTGTGGATTTTGGTGGCCCGGACGATCTATTGGATCTGAATCTCGGTAAAAACTGTCTGAACTTCGAGAGGGTAGCTATAGGTCTTCGGAGTATGTTTGAAAACCCGGATCTGCTGAAGATCTCCTATAACACCAAAAGACAGATGAGGATTCTTAAAAGATTTGGCATAAACATTGTAAATTATGATGATCTTGGTCTGATGTCTTATGTTCTCGACAATGGTAAATTCGAGCATAGCTTGGCTAGAATTGTTGAAGAATATTTGTCCAATAATGTCCAGATCAGATTCAATGGTATTGAGGAAACTAGGCAAATTTTTGAACACTACGAAAAGGGGGTGGGTTTGGACTCTCTGGGTATTCCGGACATGTTTACCTTCTCCTGCAGAGAAATTGAAGTTTTAAAAATTCTCCACAAACTGATTAGTGAGAGGCTGGAGACAGCTCTGGATCTCAAGGAACTCTACGATGGCATGGAGAGGCCATTGGTCAGAGTGCTGGCAGAGATGGAGCATGAAGGAATTAGGATAGACTCCGGAGAGCTAAGGGCCCTTTCGGATTACTTTTCTAGAGAACTCCAGAGGGTGGAGAGTAAGATTTTCAGAGAGATTGGCCAGGAGTTTAACGTTAATTCACCAAAGCAGGTGGGAGAGATCCTTTTTGAAAAGATGCATCTACCTGGAGGTAAGAAATCCAGAAACTCCGGCTACTACTCTACGGATACGGAAGTCCTCGATGACCTCCACCAGATGGGGTTTTCTATAGCTGGGGATGTTCTAGAGTATAGG
>JAIRWJ010000103.1 GCA_031269065.1 Rickettsiales bacterium | reverse complement strand
ACATTATGAAAGCAAAAAACTAAGTCGAACTTTTGAAATGAACCTAACTGCAAATTCTCCAAATTTCCAATAACCATCTTTAATTTTTTCTCCAAACCCTTTCTAGCAACAATTTTTTTTCTAGCCTCCTCCAGCATTTCAACTGATAAATCATAAATTACTCCAGAACTTTCTGGAAAATTTTCAAGAACCTTTATACTCCACCTTCCAGTGCCCCCACCCGCATCAAAAAAACTGAAATTACTATCGAGCTGTCTCAAGTTTTTTTCAAATAAGTACCATAGTAGGCTGTCTGACAGACGCTAATATATCTGTTCGTCAACCCTGTCATAGGCAAACGCTTTTTTTGAAAAATATTCCTTTATATCACTAGTTTTATTTTTATTCATTTTTTTGTACTCAGGTCATACAGTTGTAGGCTGGATAGCGTATAAGCGTCGAATATGCCACCTTTACGTATTAGATTATCTATTTCGCCTCTACTCAGAATCATTCCATTAACAACCTCATAGTCATCTGATGGGAGTGCTTCTTGTTTTAAATTCCTACAAGTAAAAACATCGACCCTCAATTCTACAACCGTTGGTAGTGGATGAAATGAGCCAATATGTCCAAAATCACCAGCCAAATTTAACTCCTCAGCTAACTCTCTCTGAGCCGCTACCATAGGATTTTCTCCAGCCTTTATTCCACCATTGGGAAATTCTATAAACGGCTTATCCACACCAACCTTGTATTGTTGGCACATAACAAATCTACCATCTTCCGTTTCTGGTATAACTAACGCCGTATTGCCACCTAGAGACAACCTTACTCTTGACGTTTTACCCCCATTTGGATCTAAAAGATTTAACTTTTGCAGAGAAACGGGGCCGGTTTTAAAAACTTCCTCTCGACTTTCCTCTTTCCATGGGCGGATTTCCACATGTTTTACTGCGAATCCAGCTATACAACTCATATAATCCCCTAATATTATTGAAAAACCCTACTCGGAGGCAGCGTAACCAATATTTTTGGAATTGTCAAGGGGTTGTAAAAAGTGTGTACAAGTTCATAACATATGAGACAAACTCACCCCCCTATCCTTCTATCGAGCCCCATGCCCAGTGCCACATTGTCTACGTTGGCTCCGCATTTGCCACATAAATTTGACATTTCATTTATGTGGCGAAGAATATCTATTGATCGTGTTTCTATTAACATGTAGTGATATAGATGTCTTTGTAGAAGTTATATCGAGACAAAAACACTCGACTATTTGCCTAGTTTTAAAATCTTGTAAATGACAGTATATCATAGCTAAACTGGTTTATTAGCAAATGTAAGCTAGTCAAGCCTCTATGATATACCTATATACCTATATTTTCATCTGTTGAACCATTACTAACGACAATACACTCCCAATTTTTATAAGTCTGTTTTAACACTAAATTCAGGCGCTTCCTGAAATAATCATTATTTGTGTTATAGACAGGTACTATTATTGAAATCAAATCATTGTTCATGACGTTACTTTTTTATTAATAAATAAACTCCCGCTTTTTTCCCCAGATACTAAAATATCAAAACTTGTTTCTAAAACAAAATTACCAGTTATCGATTCTTTGGTAAAATATTCCTTTCCAGCACTGAGTAGAATAAGTTTACCTTCAGGTTTTAATATCCTATAGGAATTTTTCAAAAAATTTGGATAAAAATTTTTATCTACTTTTTCATATATACCCCAAGGAGGATCCGTAACTATCGTGTCGAAAAAATTATCATCAAAAGTGTTATTGAAAAAATCTAAATTTTTAATAAAAAATGACTTTTGTACTCTAGAGGCTTTCATTTTTTTAATCCTATTTTTGAGTTCCTTGACCAAATTTGCATCTCTGTCAGAGGCAAATATTCCTTTAAAATCAGCTGTCCTCGAGCGTTCCAGGGGTATTGCACCGGAACCACAGAAGGGATCAAGAAAAACGTCATTTTCCCTGGGAACTGACAACCTGCATAGCAGGTTTGTTAATTCGGGCCTTAGCTCTCCCTTGTCTAGTTTTTTCTTCTTTTTCGTTATTCTTAGCATAAAGAAACCCATCATTTCACTTCTATACAAAATCCAAAATTCCGTATCGGCAAAATTAGAGTTATAATTTTTTCTAGTTTTCTTTTTAATAAGCTCAACAAGATGGTACATTAACTTTCCGTCCGGTTTGACCAATACATTTTCCAAAGAAAAGAATATTTTAAATGATTTTGTAGAAGTGATTGGG
This sequence comes from Rickettsiales bacterium, assembly GCA_031269065.1. GTDB lineage: Bacteria > Pseudomonadota > Alphaproteobacteria > Rickettsiales > UBA1997 > CALXRO01. Next base: position 1,325 of record JAIRWJ010000103.1, on the reverse strand, counting down.
ACATCAAAGTTACCTCGATTGTCTAGTAGATCGCTGATGACTTTATTCAAAATTTCTACGGTGGGGCTGGAGTTATAGTTAAACTCTCTAATAACTATAAAAGTATTATTGAAGTACCTTATCTTTTTGATGTGATCCACATCAAAATTGGTTTGATAAATAACTGCACCATCAAGAATTCTAATATTCTCCACATCCCCCACATCTCTTTTTACTAATCCCAATATCAAAGGGTCGAAACCGGAAATAAAAGTCGAAAGATATTTGGTCATATATCGTCAATGTGGGATGGATATCCTCCAACGGTACAGGGTCTGTTCTAAAATGGCAATGAAAATCAAACTGGAAGAGAAAGGGACTGCCTAACACTTTCCTGTTCCCACACCACTCTACATTAAATATGTCATTATTGCCATTTGTGTACACATTCTATTCTCTGTCTGTTCAAGAATGTAATCCACATTTTTTTTCAAAAACCTCTTCAGTTATTTCTTTTCCTTTATGGGCCGGAGGACAGTGCAGAATCTTTTTGCATTCGAAGTATTTGTTTTCTTTCCTCGTCATAAGAGCATAATTTTACAGAATGCCACCTATTGAGATCGAATAATTCTTGAATAGAAGCTATTGAAAATGTTTTTGGGAGAGGTAAGTAGACCAATTCCGCAACCTTTGCCTAAACGACCATCTTCTTCTGATTCATAAGCGAAATAATGTATCTAGGGGCGAATACAAAGGCTCTCCCTTCCATAGTTCCTAGAGTTATATGAGAGCCGATACTTCCTAAGCATCATATTTTACTCCTTATGCTCTTTTCCGGAAATCGGATACTCCTCGAAAGAATCATCTGAGGGCTTTCAGCCAAACGCAAAAAACCCGGTAAGTTGAGCGAAATTACATTTCATTTCAAATTTACTTTAGCTAAGTTAAATAACTATAGCGACATCTTGCTTCTTTCCCTAACACCTACTATTTGCCTACCGAATAAAACCGTAATTTTCCTAAATACTCAGAAAGCCTTGAAAAACCTGGTGGGCGCGAAGGGATTCGAACCCTTGACCCACTGATTAAGAGTCAGTTGCTCTACCAACTGAGCTACGCACCCACCTGACAACCAGTCAGGCAAAGGTATACATATTTTTTGTAAATTCAATAACAAATCTCCCGCAAGGAATTGCTGAATAAATATAGGGCTTAACTAGAAAATTTGGGATTGCTCAAACATAAATTGACTACTCCAGCGCTATCTCCCAATAGAGCCTATCAGATAGCTGTAGAAGACTGTTGAAATGACAACAGAGCATTTTCACAATGATTTGCTGGATCTT
>JAIRWJ010000102.1 GCA_031269065.1 Rickettsiales bacterium | reverse complement strand
AAGATCCAGCAAATCATTGTGAAAATGCTCTGTTGTCATTTCAACAGTCTTCTACAGCTATCTGATAGGCTCTATTGGGAGATAGCGCTGGAGTAGTCAATTTATGTTTGAGCAATCCCTGTTTCACCTGGGAATCAGCTATAGAGTACAGAGGTCAATAATATCAAAATCATCTACTGGGTAAGGGTCACTGTGATGAATTCAAACCTCCTGGCAAGGAAAAAGTACTTGAAAGTGATAGGGGGAGAAGTATCTGTAGTTGATGCCGCAGAAACTCCCATAGAGAGATCAAAAACAGATAAAAAGATGAATCTAAGAAAATAAACAAATAATTTGCACTAACTTTTCAGAAGGTAAAAAACATGATTTTAGACTGTTTAAAGATAGCAGAATAGTATTTCGTAGAACTCATACCTGTTAGTTGAAAGTGACTACCAGGAAATAGATAAAATATTCCCTGTGTACTTCTGCCAAAGAAGAACAGAAAAAACCATAGACTCGCAGAGAAAGAAATGGCAACAATAAAACTATATCAAACCAGAGAATAGTTATCGAGAATGTCACAGGGGATTTGAGAATCGTAGCGGACAAATAATGTATGGAGTTCAAGCCAATCTCAATTTTTGGTTTTATTGACTTATTAACTAGAAATGCGTACAATATTCTATATTAAAACCTGTTAGGTGGAATGTGTCGGAAAATAATGAAAAAAAAGAAAAAGACGAAGAAATAGTCGTCGAAGGACAGAAAATTGAACCTGGGGAGGTGCCGGAGCCTGTCATCAAGATGGCTGATGAAGCCAAAAGGAATCTCAATATAGAAGAAGGGCCAACCAAAGAAGTCCCTGATGTCTACAATCTTACTAAAGAAGAAGCCGAGAAACTAGAGAAAAAGGTTGACCCAAAACATAAGATTCCAGTAGTTAGCTCAAATGTCAGTACCAGTGTGCCTCCCCAGTGCCTACTGATGGCACTGAATAACGCAGCATTTTTGCTATGTGCTCTAATTCCTGGTGGTTCGTTGATATTTGCAGCCGTGCTGTTCGCTAACCTTAAGATTCTTCCGAGAGGCGTAGGCAAAAATATAGATGTGCAGTCTGGCAATAATGAGGATCTTGATGATAAAAATGAAAATAAAAATTTTGGTCACAAAGAAAAGGGTGACAACACGGAAAAAGAAAAATCGGCAGACATTGGCGCTAAAGAAGAGGAGAGACAGATGAACTTGGGTATAAAAGATGAGGAAAGACAAGCGGGTATAGGTGAAAAAAATCTGACAGACCAAAATACCGCTCCTGCCGGGGGTAAGCTAGAAAACCGGAATCCTCAGAAAAGGAACAGTTTTTTCCAGAAAGGTGATGGTCCTGACAGAGCGGCTAGCGGCCTGGGAAATGGGTCCCACAGGGAAAGATTCACAAAAAAACGTGGTGGCAGAGGGCACGGTAAATGAGAAGAACCCCGGTGGCGATAGTGACGGGTAAATTTCTGTTCGGATCTGAACCTATATCTGGAGAACAATTAGGCTGACCCGAATGGCGAAAAAATCTATCTTCATCTGTCAGAACTGTGGAGCGATTCACAGGAGGTGGAATGGTCAGTGTGGCGAGTGTGGTGATTGGAATTCCATAGTGGAAGAGGTTGAGGAGTCCGGTGCATTGACACTCCAGAGCGCAAGACTTCAGAAATTTTTGTTAAACTCCAGCCCTATGGTCTTCGAAGGTCTAGACGAGAAAATTAACGAATCTAGTCGCATCGATACAGGTATAGTTGAGTTGAATAGGGTTCTGGGAGGTGGTGTGGTCAGGGGCTCGGCTATTCTCATAGGCGGAGACCCAGGTATAGGTAAATCTACTCTACTTCTGCAGGTACTCTGCAGTATAGCGGAAAAAGGCCCCAGCGCTCTCTATGTTTCCGGAGAGGAATCCATAAACCAAATAAAAATGAGAGCCCTTCGGCTACAGCTGGAGAAATCTAGAGTAAAAGTTGCCTCTGCATCAGCCCTGGGTGATATCATGAGCGCATTGGTGACCCAGCAGCCAGAGATTGTGGTTATTGACTCTATACAGACCATATTTAGCCCAGAGCTATCTTCAGCTGCCGGCACTGTGTCTCAGGTTAGATTCTGTGGCAACGAGCTAATAGGTTTAGCTAAGTCTAGAAATATAATTCTCTTCATAGTTAGCCATGTTAACAAAGATGGGCAGATAGCTGGGCCAAAGGTTCTTGAGCATATGGTGGACACGGTTCTCTACTTCGAGGGGGACAGGGACTATAAATTTCGCATACTTAGAAGCATAAAAAATAGGTTTGGTGCAGCGAATGAGATAGGAATTTTTGAGATGCGCGATACAGGACTCTGTGAAATTTTAAATCCGTCGCAACTTTTTTTATCGACTCGGGAAGATCCAGTAAGTGGCTCTGCTGTTTTTGCCGGTATGGAAGGTAGCAGGCCATTACTGGCCGAAATACAGGCGCTCATTGCTCCATCCTATATGCCTAGTCCCAGGAGAGCTGTGGTTGGCTGGGACCAGAATAGGTTAGCTATGATAATAGCTGTCATAGCTAGCAGGTTCGGAATTAATCTATATGACAAAGAAGTTTATCTCAACGTGGTTGGCGGCCTAAGAATAGACGAGCCGGCTGCTGATCTGGCTGCGGCTGCAGCACTGATATCGGCCCAGCGGGACCTAGCCCTGGGACGAGATTCAATTTTTATGGGCGAGGTGGGACTCTCTGGAGAAATTCGT
>JAIRWJ010000052.1 GCA_031269065.1 Rickettsiales bacterium | reverse complement strand
ATGCCAAAGGAAGAACCTGTTGTTATGTTGTGGAATTTATCTATAACCTCTTCGAAGGTCAGCAGATTAGCCTCCAGTTCAGCTATATCTACAACCACATTGCCTTTCATGTGCAGTTTTCCGCCAGCCTTCAGAGTTCCTTCGCCAGATATGCCGGACTCTTGACTCTGTTGCCATTGCACATCCTGTTCACTGTCGGAGCTGGATATGCTCAGCCCCGCTGATTTTATAGGAGGTTTCTTCCCACCGCCGTAGCCAACGGAGATAGAATCTCTCTCTGTGGTATGGCTATCAATCTGGCTGCAACTGTCCTGAACCGATTCTATATGCAGGTCACCATCCACAGGTAGAGTTCCGCCGTCTATGGTCAGCTTCCCTCCTTTTATGTAGAGATTTCCGCTCACCCGGGAGTCTGTTACCTTGCCGAGGTTCAGAGTGGACTGTACGTGGTGCTTTTTCTGTATGCTGTGTTTTTCAATCTCCTGGGTTATGGTGGTATCGAAGGTGGGGAAACCAAAGCCAAGGGTCGCTGTCATTGAGGCTCCTATATCGGCTACATCAAGACCTAGCAGTAGACTCATCTCCGCGACCTCTAGAGCTAGGGCTACCTGATTTTTCGTAGCATCATCGATAGCCTCTCTGGTGGCCAATCCTTTTTTTTCCAGCTTCTCTAGCTCTTTCCTTCTCTTGTCCGCACTCACCAGCTGTTCTCTTTTTTCATTGAGATGCTTCATTCGGTAGCCTGAGGCTATTGCATTGTTCGTTATGCCTATGGTGAGATCTTTAGTTATTGTCTCTGTTTCGCTGGAATCTATCTGCTCCTCTGCATCGGCCTTTAGGTTAATATTTTTGATGTTCAGATTTTTAGCTTCCTTTACGCTGACATCTGAACTCTCTAGATTCATGTCTCCCAGATTGCCACTGAGAGTGCCAAAGTCTACGTTGGATTTGAGTATGGCAATGCGATGATTCCTATTTATTGTGGTTGTTGTTCTCTCTCTCAGGCCGGCATAGAATTTACCCTCGCTGTAGCCGATGAGGAGTGAACTTTCTTCGTCGGTGTGTTTGTAAAACGAGTCCAGTACATTTCTGGCGCCCTCTATGTTAATTTCGGGATTTCCTTCAACATTTGTTTCGCCTGCCTTTAGTTTTATCCCCTTGAACAGAACCCTACCGCCCGGAGACACCATCTCCAGCCTACCCACAGACACATCTGATGCTATATTCTCTGTGGAGGAGACTTTGAATTCAGTGTTTGTGGCGGTGGAGCTAATTCTGTTGCTGATCTCCTGGGAGGTAATTTTTATATTTTTACTGATTAATCTGAGCGTATCGCTGATCTGGATGCTGGTGCCCTCTATGTCTACCTCGGCATCTATGACGAATTTGCCATAGTCCGGATCCAGTATCACACCCTCAACCCCTTCCGAGGCACTGATCTCCATCTTGTCATATCCTACGTATTCCACCGGTACAGAGGGGGGTGGCACAGTTGGAATCTGGTCGGCGGGAATCCCAAATTGAATCAGCAGTGGCCTATCCAGCTCCTTCAGCTGTACTATGTAGGATGGTTGCACCATCTCTTCGAAATGGGCAGTGGCTTTGCCATAATTGGAACATCGTATCGCTTCCCACGTAAGCATGGTGTTTGCTGAACTATATAATTTTGGAGTAGGGTCCCACATAAGCATGGTATTTGCTGAACTATATAATTTTGGAGTAGGGGTAGGGGTAGTTGGACAGTCCCTACTTTTGTACATATCCGCAGTCAGGTCGAAGCTGTTGACTAAAGCTCTGCTAACGAACTTTTTGGCCTTTACCCGACCTCCGGGGTTGCCAAAGACTATTTTCCCACCTATATTGAAATAATCTTCCCTTGTCTCTATGATTGGCTTTGAGAGGAGGGCAAAAATAGTTCCTCCGTTGTAAATCTCCTTTGCCTCTATTCTGAGAGAGCGGGTGGCTCCTATAGAGCTATCTTCACCACCGCCAGCATGCCGCTTTCGGTCATCCTGGTGTAGACCTCCGGATAGTTTCAGAATAACATTCTTTCCGAAAATGGTTGATGGGGTGCTGGAGTAGTAGAATTCATCATGATGGGCGGTGCCATAGAGATGATTATTATCGTACACTGTGTGGTAGCCTATTTTTGGTATAATCCATAGATACGAACCGGTGATCATCATCTCCTTGTGAGTACTTTGGTAGTGCTTATGAAGGTTATAGGAAGCGTTAACTGTAAAACCTCCTCTCTCGTTGGTGAGAGACCTAGCCTCCAGCAAGAGAGTTCCGGTTTCGGAGATTATGCAGCTACCCTCATTGCATATGTCACCATTCACCTTTATGTCAAAATTACCTTTTGCCATTATTTTGGATGGTTCCATGGAGGAATGTACTTTGATTCTGTCAATGCTCTCTACAACAGTCCATTCTTGCTGCCATTGCTGATAGGGATGGTTAACGGCACCAAGCTTATTTAATTCCCCCAACACACCGGTGTTATCCATGCTGCCATCGGCGACGGTGATGGAACCACCGGCGGTCCCGGCAGAGATGATGGATGCTCCCGTATTTATAAATTTTGAACCAACTCGGATGATCATGGTTCCATCACCATTGGCTGTGGTGATAATGGATCTGTTGTTATTGGTGAGTTCCCGAGCAATTTTCAGCTCCATATCCCCCAAGGAGCAGATTGTGGCTAAATTGGTTATCAAACTACCGCCAATGTTGGCCACCAGCGTACCCTGGGAGGTTATTCCCGCTCTGTTGCTGAGAACCAGATTACCTATAGATTCAATGTCTATGCCGGTTCTGGTCGCCAGAGTTACCCCATTGGCACTTAACCTGCCTCCCAGTGTTTGGATGTGTACCCCAAGACGTTCTGCCCTTATGTTGCCCAGACTAGTGATAGAAATTAGTTCATCTTCATCTGGGACACTATCGGACCTGAGTATATAGTGGCCGTCAGACCTTCTATCCCCCACATCATTAGCCACCATCAGCAGAAGCTCATTCCCTGGCAGCGCCACATCTCCAGCTATTGCTATTTTTCTACCCATAAGCTGGATAGGGCTCGCTAGAATACAGGACGCACTAAAGGCTCTGGATTCTGGCCCAATGTTTTCTATTTCTTCCTCTATTTCTTTTCTAAGTTTTTTTATCTCCTCCTCTTTCTCGCTTATTTTTTCTACCTCTCCTCCCTTTTCCTCCATTTCTCTTCTTATTTTCTCTTCACCATCCAGCCTGGCCCTCTTTTCATCCAGTCTTGCCTCAATTTCTCTTTTCTTTTCATCATTCCCGTAGCCATCCAACAGCGAGAGAAAATTTGTCTTTGCAAGGTTAAAATGCACAGTACCGGTGGTTTCATCTGTATTTATGTGACCTCCCACTACAAAAGTCAGCTTTCTGCCGGCAATAACCTCAAAGCCCGAGAGAACCAAATTGTTTGAGCCAGAAAAAAATATCAGCTCATCTTCGCCCCCTATCGGTTCTAGAGAGCCACTAATCCTCAATTCACTACCACTTCCCAGGAGTTCATTGACTATCACTAGGGCTTCTCTCTCCTTCAGCTGGGGATTAGATGTCATAGCCCTCCCTGATCTGGTGACAGCGGCTAGGAGAGAATTATTCACTACGATCTTCCCGTCCTTTTCATGACTTTGAAAGATTTTGAATGTATTCAGACTTACCCCATATGGTCCAGGTTTTGCTATGTCGATTATGGTTACCGATCCACCATCGCCATCCTCCAGATCGTACACTCTGGTTTCGCTCTCATCGCTGGGCACTATACTGTGGGCCGCTCGAGTTGGCGGCACTAGTAGCACATTATTTAAAATGAGAGACCAGCAGAGCAGAGAGGATACTAATTTTCTGCAACCGGTATGGTGTACTTCATCAGATGATAGGTAATTTTTTGACATTCTTACCTCGCAAAAAGGTCCCTGGGTTACCTACTATTAGAAATAGGTCCCAAACTCTACACATAACCTAGGTACAAAAAACATGTAGTCAATAGTTGACTTGTACAAATAGGTACTGCCCCATATTTCTTAACAAATAGAATTCATTGCTATAAGAGAAGTCGGGGACTTGATTTTCCTCTAGACGTTTAGCTATGGGTAAGCTAATTGAACGAAACCTATTTATTAGTTCATCTTACGACTGGCATTTCTAGAAAAAGAATCTTTCTTTTATCACAATCAACTCTGCAGTTTATACCGAATGGTAGTATGGTAACTGGCTCTGTATGGCCAAAATCCATGTTGGAAATAATAGGAATATTTTTTTCATTATGTTTGGCAATAAGATTCCTAATTATTTCTACATACATTTTTCCATATTTTATATTCTGTTCACACAATATCGTCCTACCAACTAAAACTGCATTTGTATATTTTATGCATTCAATATTGTTTTTTAAATATTTCTCAACCAGACTAGGCGCAGTATTATCAGATATGTCCAAAAAGAGTATAGAGTTTTTCCATAGCTCATGGGAGGGCCACAAATATGTTTTTGAAATATCGTCAAACGTGTTCAAACAACCACCCATCAGTATTCCCTTAAATTCATGACAATATTGATTATTATTGAGTTCCCAGATCCATTTGCTACTGTCTTTAGTTTGTCTTTTTATTTTTTGATTTTCTTGGTTCCATTCTAGAAAACTATTACTGCAACCATTTTTATTTTCTTTGATATAGGATATATTTCTCTTGCAAAATAAAACATTTAATATCGATTCTTCCACATAGGGATTAATTTTAGGAAATCCCACTATTGTTTCAATAGAAAGACCCGTATCTTCAGCACACTTCCGCACATCTATGACAGAAAACATATTCATATAGGGCATATTTTCTGTAAATTTTCCAAATCCACTTAAAGATTCCTTTGCTAGTTTGATATTGTTATTGCTTATATTGAAGAAGGTTGCATGATATCCGTTTGGAAACATAACTATAATATAGCCGTCCTTTTTCGTAACATTTTTTAGATTTCTCATAAGTACACTTGGACTTTCTACAAAACCTATAACATTATGAAAGCAAAAAACTAAGTCGAACTTTTGAAATGAACCTAACTGCAAATTCTCCAAATTTCCAATAACC
>JAIRWJ010000083.1 GCA_031269065.1 Rickettsiales bacterium | reverse complement strand
CAAACCAAAATGCTTCTCTCTGGACTATAGAAACTTCTAGTGAATGGCGAAATTCGGGCAGAATATCTAGATAGACAGAGTGAATATCTCTGCGCCATTTTTGGTTATGCCCAGAGTGTGCTCAAATTGGGCCGACAAACTCTTATCTCGTGTTGTCACTGTCCAGCCGTCGATTCTGTTGAGAATCGTTCTATAGTCTCCGACATTTATCATAGGCTCTATAGTAAAGACCATGCCTTCCTCGATCAGGTCACCTGTTCCTCTCTCACCAAAATGGCATACCTGGAGACTGTCGTGAAATATTTTCCCTGTACCATGGCCACAATATTCTCTGACAACAGAAAAACCCTCTCCCTCTGCAAAATTTTGTATGGCAAACCCAATATCCCCAATATGGTTACCGGGTTTTGCCTGCTCTATGCCAAGTATAAGCGACCTATGGGCAACTTCACAGAGTTTCCGGGCTTTCACACTGGGTGTTCCAACGTAGAACATCCTACTAGTATCTCCATAGTAGCCATCTAGGATGACTGTGACATCTATATTCACTATGTCACCATCCCTTAAAACCTTTTTATCGCTCGGTATTCCGTGGCAGACAACGTGATTGGTGGATATACAGACAGCTTCAGGAAATCCCCTGTAGCCCCTGCAGGCAGCTATTCCACCATTAGCAATGATAAATTGATCACAGAGATCACTTAGTCTCATCGTAGTCACACCTTCAACCACGAACTCATCTATGTGGTCCAGAGTCTCCGCAGCCAACCTTCCGGCTTGTCTGAGCTTAGCAAAGTCCTCTTCACTATAAATCCGATTTTTTCTATCTATCATAGCAAATCCACTACTTTCTTTTGTTTGGTGATAGGTTTTTTCGCCACCTAAAGTCTATCTAAACAGCAATCACGCCAGTTTCAAAAATATCTGCACATCCAGCTCCCTGGGTTCAGTAAATCTCCGCTCTAACGCTCTAGCTACTGACAGGCTCACCACCATCATATCTAATAGGCCTATGGTAGACATATATTTGTACAAGGCAAGCGAAATATTAGTGGAACAGGAATTCTATCGGAACCAAGCTCGGAGAGGCGGTGAAAAATAATATTGAGGAAGAATATAGACAAGCCAACCTCGGCGGAGAAAGAGGGATTCGAACCCTCGGTACCGATTAGCTCAGTACATCTTCTTAGCAGGAAGACGCTTTCGACCACTCAGCCATTTCTCCATAGATATGCGAAACTATCTGGGAATTTCAGTTAAAGTCAATATGTTACGAACTCCGGGAACTGCCAAATTAGTCAAAGAGGGAAACCAGAGCCTATACAAATCCATGGCCATCCTCTCAGAGTTAGTGCTGATCCTGGATCTATAGAGATGAGATACTTAAGAATGTAGCCGCAGGCGCTGTGGCTGGAGTGGATACAGATGTAGCTTTGCTCCCATGAGATGTTTGGAAAGCCAGAAAGCAGCGAAAGGAACGAAAAAATCGCTCGAAGCAACAATTTTACGGTAGCTTCAGGCTCAAACATGTGTGGACCTATGTAATTCCAATCCTCAGGAATCTAGAACAGACCGCTTTTTGCTCAGTCCCTGGTCCTTACCGCCGAAATCTCCAAACCAGCATAACCAGAACGGAAAACACCAAAGCTAAAATATCCTTATGTACTGGTTGTTCACTAGTTTTTTGGGAATCATTAATAGATGGCTTGTCAGAGGGTCTAGATATGCTCAGAAGTATAAACCCCTCCGAAGGTCCAGAACCTCCCGGATGTATGTATATATCCGCCGTATCCGAAAGAGTTTTGCTTGGATACGTGCTGTTTTCATGAAATCTATATGAATCTAACAGCTCCAAAGGAATTTTATTCTTTTTAGTCCTATCAACCATCTTTTCGCGTCTCTCATTATGGATTTCCATGTTTGTAGTGATTGAGTAGACAGTCATATCTTTTGCTATATGCAGAACATTGAGAACATCGCGTTTCTTCATTCCGGTGTCCACTCCATCCTTGAATTCCCCGACTTGACTCCAATAAAACCAGTCTTCTCTACCAGTCTCTGGAAATTTTTCCTTTCTATCAGGCTCCCCCAACAGGACAACAACATTTTCGGCCTTTGAATTTTTTACCCCTGGAGACCGGATTTTGGAGCGATAGGATTCTAAGTCACGGTGGTATATCTGATGATCATTTAGTCGCAGAATAAATTGTGGTTGGTTGGAGAGTTGTCCGATAGTTTCCAAATCCGACTGACTCCACGGATATATGAGTCCCTTCGAGATCCTGTAAAAACTTAATATTTCTGGAGGAATTTTATCTTTCTTGATTCTATCTACTATCTTTCTACGTCCCACGGGGTAGACAGTTCTGAGTATGACGAGCAAAAAAACGGTTTTGTCTTTGGTTATAGAGAAAATGGCAATAAGGTCACTATTTTTCGTTCCAGTGAGCACTCCGTTCCTGAATTCCTTAACTTGACTCCAGTAGATCCAATCCTCTTCACCGGTCTCCGGAAATTTTTCCTTTCTATCCGGTTCTCCTAGCAGGGCAATAACCTCTTCTGCCTTTGCGTGTTTTTCCTCCAGCGACCAAATCTTGTAGCGATGGGATTCCGAGTCATGATCGGGGGCAATGGGAGATTCTGGTTGTGGAACGGGCGTTACTGTACAGCTGGCCAATAGCGATATGGTCATACATATTAGAATGCTTTTCATAGATCTCCTGGTTTGTAGTTATTTTGTGTTATGACCATAAAATCCAGCGGCACAAGAGCACCCGCGCTGGTATCATTTGACTCTTCCATTTTCCATTCTTTGTCCTCCATCTTAACCCAAAGCCCTTACAATAGTATTTTCATCGTAATAGCCAGAACAAGGAATATTATCCCACCCCGTTTGGCCTCTTTTATAAGTTTCTGGGTCCAGCTAGCTGGCTGTTCTATAGGTTCCGATGGGTCTCGTCGGGGCTTGAGACTGCTCGAGACTCTGAGACTTTCCGAAAGCTTATATGAATTTAGCAAATGCAAAGGAATTTTACTTTCCTTAGTTCTATCGGCTATTTTTACGCGTTCTAAACTGTGGATTCTGAACCAACTAACTGAACGTACAATCCTATCCTCGGGTACATATATAGTAAAAAGATAGTCGCTCCGTTTCGTTTTGGCATACTTTTTATCCCAGAGTTCCTCGGACTGGCTCCAATAAAACCAGTCTTCTCCGCTAGTCTCTGGAAATTTTTCCTTTCTATCCGGTTCTCCAAGCAGAGCGATGACCTCATCTACCTTTGTATTTTTCCCCTCCAGCGACCAGATTTTGGAGCGATAGGATCCTGAGTCGCGGTAGTAGGTGGGTTCTTGCTTTTGAAGTGGTGTTGTACAGCCAACCAGCGACAACAGAGCCACCAGCACTAGGACGACCTCTTTCCATAGATTTCTTTTGTTTATTATAGGCATAACTATACCCTATATAGGGAATTCAAAAATACAAGAGATGTATCCGCGCCCAGAGCAGGACCAATCCCCCCAGTTGCGAAGCCCAAACAGAGTGCCACTCATCTATATATGCGGTGAATAGCTCATTCTAGAGACTACAAATCCACATGCCGGGAGTCCCTGTCTAATTAACCTTTAATTCTGGCTCTATCCGTCATAGCCCATTATGTGTAGATGATAATGAAAAATAACTTGTCCAGCCTCGTCTCCACAGTTTGTGACGATCCGGTAGGATTTAAGACCCAAACTACCGGCCACTTTTCTGGCAGTCTTGAAGAAGTACGCCACATCCTCATCTGAGGCTTTTGCTGCAAAGTCATTAAATGAAACATATTTCTCCTTTGGAACTAGTAGAACATGAACCGGGGATTTTGGATCTATGTCGTAGAAACAAAGAACTTTGTCATCCTCGTATACTTTGTTGCAGGGAAGGGAGCCTTCTATGATCTTCCAGAAAACATTATCACTATCATATTTTCTTTGCATTTTTAAAAAATTTTCGTAAACTGAAAATATATTAATATCTAATTATAGGGATGCAATGGCAAAAGATTCGGATAATTTTATAAATGAGCTAAAATTCGATGATTTAAAAGAAAATACTAAAAAATTTCTATTAAAGTATTATAAATATATAATTGCGATGGTTCTGGCGCTGACGATATTTTTTACTGTTCGTTTTTCTGTGAAAAATATAGAAAGGAATAGAATAGAAAAGTATAATGAGCGCATATTTCTGAGCATGGCGTCGGAGAATCCTGGTGTAGAGCTGGAAAAAATATATGGTGATAAATCAATACCATCTATATCTAAAACTTTCGGTGGTCTGAGCCTGGTTGGGGAATATACAAAAAATCACCAAAATGAAAAAGTCATTGAGATTTATGAAGAAATATTCGGAAGAGAAAATGATGTTTATCTCAAATACTATGTGGGCCTAAACCTGCTAATTACCAGACTAAATGAGGAAAATCCAAATATTGAAAGGATCGGAGAGTTATTTTCTAAATTGGAGAGCAAAGACAATCCACTTATAAACCTCGTGATAGAACAAAAGGCTTTATTTTTCATAAAACAAAAGAAATATGACCAGGCCGTGGAGGCTATAAGGAATCTGATGAAAAGAAGTGACGTGGATAATAACTTCAGAGAAAGACTCGACAGATATCTGGATTTTTCCCAGAGACAACTGCGACAACTTAGGCGGTTCTGATTCTCTGGATGTGTAAGCTCACCCCCAACTGACAATGCCAACAGCAGGTTCCGAGGTGTGGTTCGGAAACGGCCTAGGTTTATTGAATTGGGCCAGCATGCTCTTGGTTATGGGTGTGACTCTGAATAATAATCTGATCCAGACCCGAGGGCTGTTCAATTTCTATAGAGAGTATGGGGCCCGCTGGCGAGTGTTTCTCTTTTTTGCCCCAATATTTGTGGTTTGTCTTCTGTTTTCATGGTTTCGACCTAGCAGTGGACCATCCTTAGAAAGGATTTTCGGAGGGAACCATTTTGAAGTTCACAACCAGCTGATTCTGCTGCTACCAGTCCTGATTTGCCTAGCACTCCGCTTCCATATTCCTCTGAGTCTGACTTTTCTAGTCCAATCTATGTTTAGTAGAAAAAATATGATTCCCGAAATGCTGCCGGGAGCGGCGATCAACTATTTTCTATCGCTGGGCATCTCTTTGATTTTTTGGAGCCTATTGCGAAGCGAATGCGAAAAAAACTTGTTTGGGCGACTCACCGACGATTTTTGGTTTGTAGTTTTTCAAATATTCACGGGTATTCTGTGGTACAATCTCCTAGGCGCATTTATGCCGAATTTTGTTGCCTTTTTTCCAAGGATACCCAATGGTCTGGATGTCGTGCTATTTCTCCTCTCTGGTCTGATTATATTTTTCATTACTATTCAAAATAGCCTGACTACACTGGAAAAGCGTCCGGGTGTGTGCGCTAGGGCAGAAACAAAATTGTCGACTCTATTTAATGCGCTCTACGTGGGTACAATGCTGGTTATAGCAAATCTAGGTGATTCCGTTCCGCTGATAACGCCCTGGGTATCTATTGGCCTGAAAAGTGGCATGAAAGTGGCTTTTGGAGGCTATGGTATAAAATCGAAAATTAAAGTTTTTATAAAAAGGGTTGCTGGAGATCTCTACATAATTTCTCTGGGAACAGTGGTCGTTTTCCTCTTTGTTAATATCATTAAAATCTAACCCCAACTTCGCCTTTTACTTATTTTTTCTGCTTTTTTATAATGAGAGTTATGTTACGTTCTTTTTTCACCTTCTGGTTTTACTCTCTTGACTAGATCTAATATTAATACACACAATCAAATGTATTACTTCTCCTCTGCCATTTATCAGACCTTCTACAGCCAATATCACAGAAACAGGAGATCACTAGGAGTCAAGCAGCACAGAGGTAGAGCATATTCTATGAACAGGTGAGTAGATGAGTACCGGGGTGACAGAATAGTTGCCGGTTTCATGATGTCTGTAGGAGGTCTATTCTAAGACTATTGCTTTCTATCTCCTATTTTCTTTTCTAGAGATCAAAATCCAAATTACCTTCCTAGGCATGGAGTAGTAGCTGCTTCAGCTCGGGTATCAGAGGACATCTTGGATTTGAGCCGGTGCACCGGTTATCAAAGGCTCTTTCGGTAACTACATCAACGGATGATCGAAATTCCTCTTCCTTTTTCGCTAGAGCTACTTTGTGCTTTTTTACAAAAAACCGTTGACAAATAGAAATATCATATTATAATGCTCTTATATTCTAAATAGAAGGAAGAAACCTATGTTAGTAAAAGTCATGTTTGCAGTCGCGGTGGGGGTCTTCTCGGTCACAACGGTGTGCGCTGCGGGAAATTCTACAGATACAAATCTGAATTCCACTCTGAAAATTCAGGGAGGAATGGTTAATGTTACCGGCTCTGATAATAGTTCTACAGGCAATTCTGTGCTTTTGAGTAACTCCTCAGACAGTTTAGTGGCTGGAGATGCGGTTGTGGTCGATAATCTGACTGGCAAAAAGCAATGTGTTAAGGCCACGCTTTTTGGTGAAGTTGTGGATCTTTGTCTTGAGGATATAACAAAAGAAGAGGAAGCCGAATATGAGAAAGCCGATAAAATGTATGAAAAAGAATTTAGAGGTCGCTACTAGTTTTTTTCTTACATTTTTTCTCTTAAGCCCATGTAAGACGTGGACGCGTGGACTGGAGTTGGCAAAGAATGTTGGGCATATTGATATTGGTGGACTAATATCAAATAAACTAGGTGGCGATAAACAATTAAAATTAAAGCTGCAGGGCATAGAACCAGGTGTGCAAAGAGTCTGTAAGTTCCCAATAAATATGGGGTTTTCTATTGTCGACAAAGAGAAACTAAGGCTAAGAACTGGTGTTATCGGCAACATGACAACTATAGGCACAGGATCGGTTTTTCTTGACGGCAGCAATCTGTTTTTGGAGGACTTTTCTTTTAGGAGAAAAGTGGATGTAGAAGGAAGAGAAGAGGAAGAAAGGGTCGCGATTAGCTTTGTCAAAACCTCTACAGGGGATCTGTATGCCCTAGAAAGGATAACAAGGGGCGAAGAGTTTACAAAGTACCTGACTAGGTTTATACCAAAAATCGAAGAAAGTAGTGGCTCAGTTCTTTGCAGTATATTGGAAGGGGATAGCAATTTCAAAGGTGATGTCGTGATGTCAGCCAGTGTGACTCAGGAGGGTATCGTAACTATAGACCGTATGGTGGGGAACGCAAAAGATATATTCGACAAAATACATTTTACCAAAGCAGAGGGACATGCTGGCAGTGATTTTGGTCTGGAGGATGGTATTTCCTATCAGTACATTATGACCCATGTACCTATAGGATCCATTGGGACTATACGGATGATTAATTGGTCCATGAGTAAATTTGACAACGTTGACAGTACCGAGGTAGATGCTAATGGACAGAAAAAGGTAAAGAGCACATATTTCACAAGGGTACTGGACAAATGCAGATGGAGAGGCATTGAAAAACGAGAACATTACAGTTGCCTAGTTGGCACTATGGAGGAGGATTTTGCTATCCCCGAATACAAATTCGATGATAATGATGACTCCTATAAAGATTATGTGGGTATTATCATCTCAATAAACAGACATATAAGCCCTGCTATATTTGATTTGAGGGCAAATGTTAGGAATATGGATAGATTTTGGTCCGGGGATAGTTCCGGCAGCCACTTTAGATATGGCCTGGAGTTTGTTGGTGGTTCAAAATATAATAGCAATACAAATCTTTTTGGTCTTAATAGCAGCCAAACGGCCTATAGCCAATGGTGGGATTGTTTTTCTAAATTTTGTAGTAATCCAACAACTAATCCGGATGATTACATTAAGCCGCTGGCTGGGCTGTCCCTACAGATTGGAGGTAGTTGTGCCTTCTGGGCGTCGGAATTTTTTAATGCTGTTTGGAACTTTAGCGGGATGGATGAAATACTTCGGCTTTATGGCAACGGCTATATCCCTCTGGCTCAGACGAGGGCTGTATCCAGCATCATAGACACCAGTCTGGGGGAGAAAATAGCTGTTATCTTTGAGAGAGAGAAAGATACCGTTCTCAGAAAAATTCTTGATGAAGATGCAAATGTAGAGAAGATGAAAAACTATATGTCCAAGAATTATGATAAATTTTACATTCCGGACACCGACAGTGAACAACTCAATGAAAAAATTCAGGACAATAACACGGTTTACATAATAAACTCAGGATCCAAGTGTGTCGACCCGAAGAACTTACAGTATCTAGTAATGCGTGCCCAGAGGGAAAATATTTTGCAAAGGTATCCTAAAAACCAGGAGGCCAGAGAAGTATTTATTGGATATATTAGGAAACTGGTTGGACCGAAAAAAGAAAACCAGGAGGATCTGCTGACAGGAAAGGTTGATCTGCGTATCTGCGAAGAGGTATGTATGGAGAGTATTAAAACAAATGAAAAAGGTAAAAAAACTGAGGAAAGAAGGAGAAGCATATTTTTTCTGAATAGTAACGGCTCCAAAGCCTGGAAAAACTTAGATGAAAATAGTAAGTCCCTCTATAGTCTCTGGGAAAGGGGAAAAGGCGATGGGTCCGGTAAACTGTCGGCCTATATATTTGATGGTGATGATAATTATATCATTTTATCAAATCTAAGATCTGCCCTGGGACGTAAAGGTTGGAAAAAACAGGTAAGCGTGTGTGAACTTGAACATCAGAGAGTTGAAGCAGATAAGGTCTCAGCGAATAATGGGGTCGTAGGGGAAGATTTGTAAGATGTGGTAGCCTTATTATCTCCTTGATGCTATATTTTTGGTTATGACCGCTGAGCCTTTGTGTCTTAGATGGACAGACTCTCCTAGTAGGAGAACGGACGGTCAGTTCCTTCTTCTGGGTGTTTCTCCGAAAGAACCTAATCTTTAAAAATTCTAAAGCCGCCCAAGTGATCAAATGTCAAAATCCACATTACCTTCGTAGGCATAGAGTAGTAGCTGCTTCAGCTCTGGTATCAGAGGATATCTTGGATTTGAGCCGGTGCACTGGTCATCGAAGGCTCTTTCGGCAACTCCATCAACGGATGATCGGAATTCCTCTTCGCTAAAGTTATTTCTTGTTTCGGCTCCTATGGATTTGGCTATGCCGATAGATGTCTTCAGCCTCTCCACTTTAGCTATGAGGTTATCGATTTTTTCTTTCAGATTTCTACCACCAAATCCCATGAAATCAGAAATTTGAGCATATCTTTCGCCAGCAAATGGATATTTATATTGCGCGAAGGCAGTCTGCTTCACAGGCTTCTCGCTGCCGTTAAACCTTATCACCTGGGAAATACAGTAAGCATTGGCTATTCCATGGGGGATATGGAATCTGGCCCCTAGTTTATGGGCTAGAGAATGGCAAATACCCAAGAATGCATTAGAAAATGCCATTCCAGCTATGTTGGCCGCATAGTGCATCTGCTCCT
>JAIRWJ010000081.1 GCA_031269065.1 Rickettsiales bacterium | reverse complement strand
TCAAATAGTCCTTCGTAGCCAATTCCATTTGGCCACAGAATTGTTCCTTTTCCTTCTAGCCCTCGTTTTTTTCTTACGAGCCTAGATGATCTATTAGAATATCCAAACTTTGTAACCCCATCTGGTCGAATATCGATTTCCTGTTCTGCTTCTGTGTACA
Source organism: Rickettsiales bacterium (assembly GCA_031269065.1). Taxonomy (GTDB): domain Bacteria; phylum Pseudomonadota; class Alphaproteobacteria; order Rickettsiales; family UBA1997; genus CALXRO01. Next base: position 3,551 of record JAIRWJ010000081.1, on the reverse strand, counting down.
ATTTATATGTAGAATATATGAACCCAGCTAACCCCGTCACAACAATCATAGGTATAGCTATCCAGTTTGCAGCCCTGGGAAATCCTATTGCATCGATTGCCAGTCCCGCCGTTGCACCACATATAGGCCCCGTGAAAAACGTAGCCATACCGACCCTTTCGCTAGTGGGTAAATCATAGTGGAACACTCCATCACCAACATCTGGCTCGTTGTAGTTTACTGTTACAGGTTTACCAGAAAAAATAGAATAGAAAAAACCCAGAAAATCTCTAGCAGAGCGCAGCGCAGACACGCCGAACGATGCGGTCTTGCCCTGGACTATCTCGTGGGATGGTCTGCTATCGGAGAATGTAATATTGGTACTATTAGCACCTCTGCTCACACTGGCTATACCCAAATATCCTTTTGATCTGGCCTGGGGTGTAAACATCAAAACTAAACAGGATAGAAAAATTACTTTTAATTTATTATCAGACATTTTTTAACCATAATATGAATATGTAACTTATATATTACACCTCTTTGAGAACTTTGTCAACATCTTTGTGGCGATATTTTTATCTTTGGAATGCCAGAATGCACTTGAAAAGTAAAATGATATTCGGACATCGGTCTATTTGGAACTATTTATTTGGACTCAAAGCTGTGGCCCCGTAAATTTAGAGACATGTTAGGAAGTACTAGGAAAGAAATGGTTTCCCTCATGAACTATTGTAAATAATGATGCTAGCGCTAGCTTTCATTAACTTTATATTATAGGTTTTTTGTGGGACCAGCGTATGCCATACATTGTTGATAGAGAAAATTCGAAATGGGAAGTGGTTGTAGGCTTAGAAGTCCATTGTCAACTCAAAACACAAAGTAAGCTGTTCTCTCGAAGCTCGGCAGAGTTTGGAGCTGAGCCTAACAATCATGTCTCATTTTTTGACTGTGCGATGCCAGGTCAATTACCTGTGATGAATAGGTTTGCTCTGGAACAGGCTATAAAAACTGGAATAGGTCTGAATGCCGAGTTTAATCTTGTATCTACGTTTGATAGAAAGAATTATTTCTATGCTGACCTGCCTTCGGGCTACCAGATCACCCAATTTTTCCTGCCCATTATCAAGAGCGGCTGGCTCGAAATTGAGGATGAGACCAAAAAGAGGATCAGAATACGGGAAGCACATCTGGAACAGGATGCCGGCAAATCTATCCATGACCAGAGTCCTGTCTATAGCCTTATAGATTTGAACAGAGCGGGGGTGACCTTGCTGGAGATAGTATCGGAGCCGGACATGAGGAGTCCTGGTGAGGCTATGGAGTATCTGAGAAAACTGAGAGCGCTCCTAAGATCCATTGAAACCTGTGATGGTAATATGGATGAAGGTAGTATGCGCTGCGATGCTAACGTATCTGTTAGAACCGTTGGAAATGATGTCTACGGCACAAGATGTGAAATTAAGAACATTAATTCCATAAAAAATGTTGGCCTGGCCATAGAATACGAAGCCCGAAGGCAGGTGGAGCTTATAGAGGCAGGAGATACTGTTAGCCAGGAGACCAGAAAATATGAGGCTGAAAGTGGTATAACAAAAACTATGAGAAGTAAAGAGGATTCCATCGACTATAGATATTTCCCGGAACCAGATCTGGCCCCCGTTATCATCAGCAGAGAACTGATAGATGAAATAGGAAGGTTGATGCCGGAAATGCCTGAAGCTAAAAAAGCAAGGTATATCACGGATTATTCTCTGACGGAGTACGATGTTAAGGTTCTCACCAGTACCCGAGAGATGTCTGAATATTTTGAGGAACTGGTCTCTAGCCATGATCCAAAGCTGTCGGCCAATTGGTTAACAACGGAATTGATGGGTAGATTGAACAGACTGGGTCTGCCTATCGAGCAGAGTCCTGTTGGAACTGGAGACCTTTCAGAGCTACTGGGACTTATAGAGAACGGCACAATTTCTGGAAAGATAGCCAAGGATGTTCTAGATAATATGCTGGAAACTGGTAAAACCGCTGGAACCATCGTGGAAGAAAATGGTCTGAGACAGATTGTTAATGTAGATGATGTTAATAAAATAATTGATAGGGTTCTTGCTGAAAACCCAAAGCAATTAGAGCAATATAGATCCGGAAATGAAAGGATTTTTGGATTTTTTGTAGGCCAGCTTATGAAGCTAAGTGACGGCAGGGTAAATCCGCAAATGGCCAATGATCTACTCAGAGAAAAATTGACAAAGTGAAATTCTCGATAGCCAAAGTTCTTTCACATGAGAAATAATTTGTTTACAATATATCTGTGACTGTTTTGGAGAAAAATACTATACACCCCCAGCGAGTCCCTCCAGAGACATTTATATGAATATTTAGCAGTCCTCCCAAAAAGTCTTCAAAACCTATTGACTAAATGTTATAATTTTCTACAGTTTGTCTATCAAAGGTGTTTTACTAGCCTGGTATGGTGGATCCTGAGAAAGCGTTGGGTGAGTTCATGGCAACAAAGAACACGGAAGCTTTGGGCGAAGTGGCTCCGGGCGGTGGTGGCGAAGATAACGATAATTATCTAGCAGAGAACAAAATATTGAACGTATCTTTTGGTGACCAGACAGCCCCAGACAATGATAAGATAGCAAACGTATTCAGAAAGGTCTTAACCTTCATCTTTGGGGTTGTAATGCTCATTGGCACGGTATTCACGGTTATGTACTTTCTGACGAAGGTAGGGCCATCGATTTTATCATTCGTCAGGAATCTTCTCTTTGGCTTTGCTAGAATGTGAGCTTACCAACAGGATACGTTGGAGAAATGCCAGAGTGGTTTAATGGGATGGTCTCGAAAACCATTGTGCTTCTTTGAGGCACCGAGGGTTCGAATCCCTCTTTCTCCGCCAAGGGTGTAAGCCTGGTAGCGAGACGGTGCTATGGATAATTCCTAGATTGCTCTGGATATTTTACCTCTTATTTTGATATTCCCTATTGGGTACTCACTTGGAATTTTTTCACTTGATTTTTCTATACTAGAGAATACCTTACTCCTTGTTTTTTATGAATGGCGGGATAGCTCAGTTGGTAGAGCATGGGAATCATAATCCCAGTGTCGGGGGTTCAAAACCCTTTCCCGCTACCAGATCTAGGTGTGCAGAGAAGACCTGTCAGCCAGCCAAAACCGTTTAACTCTCATCGGCGGCAACTTAGATAATGTAGCCTGGTCAGATGTGGGTGTTCATAGCAAGCAATACCCGAGAGAGTATCTGGGAGGCTTCGTCCCTAACTCGGGCTATACCGGTTTTCAATATTTTTGTCACACGCTCCGGATCTCGCTCCAATTCTCTTCTTCTTTCCCGGATTGGTGTCAGAAATCTGTCAATTTCCTGCAGCAACAACTCCTTAAGAGCCTTGGCCCCACCGTTGCCTATCTCTCCGGCAATCTGATCTGGTTTTCTATTTGTTACCAGAGAGGCTAGAACCAGCAGGTTTGCCACCTCCGGTCTGGCATCTGGGTCGTAGGTTATCAGTTTTTCACTGTCTGTTTTGGCTTTTGCCAGAGCAGAGTCGAGTTCATCC
>JAIRWJ010000016.1 GCA_031269065.1 Rickettsiales bacterium | reverse complement strand
ATATATTAATAAAAAATATTTATTTACTCCTGGACGCTCTGCCCATATGCATAATAAAAAAGGCAAGGCATACTATAGTGCCTCAAGCTGAAAAGAGGCAGAAAGCTAATCGTTTTCCCATGACACATCTTGCTTCTTTTGTTATTAGGTGTACACAATGCCTATTAGTTTGTACTAAGGAGTCTATAGATTCTATGGCACTACGCTGCGGAATAGTGGGACTGCCTAATGTTGGGAAGTCCACATTGTTTAATGCATTGACTCAGACAATGAAAGCTGAGGCATCAAATTATCCATTCTGCACTATAACACCTAATATCGGCAGGGTTGAGGTTCCCGACAGAAGACTGGATAAACTTGCAGAGATAGCAAAGTCAAAGGAAATCCTGAGATCCCAGATAGACTTTGTGGACATAGCTGGGCTGGTCAGAGGTGCCAGCAAGGGTGAGGGACTGGGCAATCAGTTTCTTTCGAATATCCGAGAGGTGGATTGCCTGCTGAATGTTGTCAGATGTTTCGATGACGAGGATATCAGCCATGTGGAGAAGATAGTCGATCCATCTAGGGATATTGAACTAGTGCAGACGGAGCTAATTCTTGCCGATATGGAAAGTCTGGAAAATCGTCTACAGAGTCTTGGCAAAAAAAACAAAGCGGCTGGCGATGTGAATTTGGCTGAACAGGGTGCTCTGATGGAAAGAATTTTAACAACTCTTAATAGAGGAGAGCCAGCCATAAACACAGTTATTTCTCCGGAGGAAGAAAAAAGCTTCAAAATGTTGCAGCTTTTGACGGCAAAAAAGCAATTCTTTGTCTGTAATGTAGGAGAAGAAGACATCGGTGGCGGAAACAGCTATACTGAAATGGTCGGGAAATATTGTAGTTCAAACAATTGCCAGTGCATAATATGTTCGGCAAAAATAGAATCCGAAATTGCAATACTGGAAACGGAGGAGGAAAAGAGCGAATTTCTGGATGCTCTCGGCTTGTCCGAAAAAGGACTCGATAGAGTTATAAAAACATCCTATAACCTACTAGATCTGATTAGTTTCTTCACCGTTGGCCCGAAGGAGGCTCATTCCTGGACAATGAAGAGAGGACTGGCAGCTCCGAAAGCTGCTGGAATTATACACACCGACTTCGAGAGAGGTTTTATAGGCGCGGAAACCATAGGCTACAGAGACTATATAGAGTGTGGGGGTGAAGAAAACTGTAAAGTAGCAGGCAAAATGAGGCTAGAGGGTAGAGAATATATCGTGAGAGATGGAGATATCATGCATTTTAGGTTTAATGTCTGATGGATAGGGCTAATGAATTTTGTGTGAACTTCATATATAGCTCCTTAGAATTCTACGTACTTTGAATATCAATCAGCTCAAACCAGCCACCGTCTAGCGAATACCTCTGCAGCACTACAGTGGAAATGATGTACTCTGTGGCCCGCTGCAGTTAACAATCTCAATTGGTCGGTGATCCAGAACAATAACCTGTGGAGAAACCCCATTACGGGCCGCAGTCAATTGACTTATGTGGATAAATATCCTAGATTCACTCCATCCCAATGGGTCGTAGCCAAGCGGTAAGGCAACAGGTTTTGATCCTGTCATGCGAAGGTTCGAATCCTCCCGACCCAACCACATCTGTGCTTAGGCTCCGCAGGCCGGCTTCTTACCCGGGTTTAGCTAAAGTTCTCACCCAGATAGAATCTCCGGGCATCGGGATCGGCGAGAATTTCATCCCGGTTTCCGGACGTCAGAATTTTCCCATCGTAGACTATGTAGGCTCTGTCCACAATAGCCAGAGTTTCTCGAATACTGTGGTCGGTTATTAGAATTCCTATGCCCATACTTTTCAATTTAAGTATAATCTCTGTTATTTCATTCATAACTATAGGATCTATGCCAGCAAATGGCTCATCCAAAAGTATAAATATGGGATCCAGAGCGAGGGTTCTAGCTATCTCCACACGTCTCCGTTCTCCACCAGACAGAGTCGCCGCTATAGAATTTTTTACATGTGCTATTGAGAAGTCGTTGATGAGCTGACTCAATCTTTCAATCCTTTTTTGTTTGTTTGGTTGGGAAATTTCTAAAATGGAATATATATTCATGCTGACAGTCATGCCTCTGAATATGGAAGCCTCTTGCGGCAGATAGGCTAATCCCATCTTTGCCCTTTTATACATGGGGAAGCTTGATATGTCTCTGCCATTCAGCAGAATACGGCCGCCGTCAGCCCTCAACAGACCCACAGCCATATAGAATATGGTTGTCTTGCCGGCCCCGTTAGGTCCCAACAGCCCAACAATCTCACCCTGCTCTACCCTCAGAGTGGCATCCTGAACAACATTTCTTCCTCCATAGGCCTTTTTCAAATGTTCAATCTCCAGAAGGTTTTTTAACATCCTTTCCGCCCTCCAACTCCTTTAGATTATCCATAATTATCACAACTTTTTTTCTCAAATCATCCTTTCCGCTTCGATTGACAAACATATTGATTTCCTCGGTCAGAGTATCATAGACTGCCCTATCAACAAGCGCGACCGAATTCTTCTCATTTACTATGACATTGTCCCGAATCGTCAGAATCGAGTTCACAAAATCATAGTCTCCTCGGTCACCACTGATTTTCACGCCTCTGTCATTTATAACCTCCACATCCACCATATCCATGGTGTTTGGTCTTATTTTACCATCAAAATTTGTGTAGCGGACGGACAGAGTTTTTTTGACAAACATTTTCAGACTTCCCTTTTTTATTCTAATATTCCCTCGGAACAGCACAAGGCCCTCGTTCTTTCTGATCTTTATTTCATCAGCCTCAATCTTTATGTCATCCTTAAGCCCCAGCTCCTTCGAAAAACATCCAGAATCCAGCAGAAATGGAGTAGATAGAAAAAATAGAGCGAACAGCAGTTCACAGAGCCAATGATCTACGTATTTCATCGGCAATTAGCTGTGACGGCGAGCTATCAGTTCCATAGCCAAGACTCTCCAGGGCTCTAAGGTTTTCTCTCACCTGCTGGACTCTGGCCTCTTCGTCTTCTATAAGGCGGATGACGTCCTTCGCTACGTTTTTGGCTTTGCAGTCGAACAGCAGGAACTCTGGAATCACTTTCCTTCCGGTTAGGATATTTATAAGGTTCACACATCTGGGACCAGATTTTGTCCTTAGAAATAAACTAGCTATCAGGTTTGTCAAGAAATTGAATCTGTAGACCACCACCATAGGTACGGAATAGGCAGCTATTTCTAATGTGTTTGTGCCAGATTTGGCTATTGCCAGTAGAGATTTACCCATGATCTCCATCTTTTTTCTGGGGTCCGACACAACATCTATGTAACTAATGTCTCTCTCCTTTAGATATCCTCTCAGTATAGCATCCATATCTTCGTTGGCCAGTATGGAGTAACTAAAATCATAGTTCTTCCTCAGACGAGCAGCAACACTCAGCAGCAGAGGCAACATTACTCTGATCTCCGTAATTCTACTGCCCGGAGTCAGGGAAATAATTTTGCTATCTTTTTTGTAATCACTGCCAGCCGAGCCATTGGCGCTAAAACCATACTCAGCAGACTCTCTGCCAAAAATCGGGTGACCTACAAAGATTGTCTTTAGCCCGTATTTTTCGAAATAGGGAGGTTCGAAGGGTAAGATACAAAAGAGCCCATTGTACAATTTAGCGATTTTTTTAGCCCTTCCCTTTCGGTAGAACCAGACGCTGGGGGCTATGAAATGAAAAGTCTTGACTCTGTTCTCCTTGTCCAGTTTTTTTACCATTTTCGCGACTCTAAAGCAGAAATCTGGTGAATCTATGGTTAACAGAACATCCTGGGACGTTTCAAGAACAAATTTTGCTGTCTCTTTTATTCTCCTGACGAATTTAAACAGTCTTGGTAACAGTTCGAATATTCCCATCACCGCCAAGTCATTCATCGGGAATAGGCTTCGAGATTTACCATTTTCCTCCATCTGAGGGCCTCCCACTATGCTAATATCGAAGAGATTTCTATCGAGACAATCTATTATTTTTGAGCCCAGAATATCTCCGGATTTTTCGCCGGCCACTATCAGTATCTTTTTTTTCATGATTGCACCAGAGTGGTTATTTCTCTGTCCCCGTGAACGCGCACATTCAGCACAAAGCCTATTGACAGCAGAGACGAAACGGTTACACTCCCCCCATAGGAAAATAGAATCAGAGGTGTTCCTACAACCGGCAGTATGCCTGTTATCATACCTATATTTATAAAAAAGTGACAGAAAAAATTCACCAGCACACCACCCACTATAGCTTTTCCGAATGTATTGTTGCACCTGATTATAGTGTAGACAAACATAGAAAACAATAGAAGGTACAGGGAAACCACAAAAATGCTACCAATGAAGCCAAACTCCTCACAGAACACAGTGAATATGAAATCTGTGTGTCTTTCCGGCAAAAATTCCAGTTGACCCTGGGTACCCTTGATAAAGCCTTTACCCCAGAAGCCGCCGGATCCTATAGCTATTTTTGACTGGGTTATGTTATAGCCACTGTTCAGTGGGTCACTGTCCGGATCTAGAAATACCAACACCCTCTGTTTTTGATAGTCGTGGAGACCAAATTGCCAAACTAGAGGTGCTACCAACAGAACTACCAGAAAACAGGCGACAAACTTCATCACCTGCACCCCCACAAAAAACATCAGAGAAATCCCTATGGCTATGAGTATCAAGGCTGTACCAAGGTTAGGCTGCCTCAGAATCAGTCCGCAGGGTACTAGTAGCAGCGCCATTGGCACCAGAAGAGTTTTATTCTCTCTTATGTTTTTTAGGTCTGTCTGAAAAAAATATCTGGCCAGAGCTAGTGTGGTGCATATCTTCATAAATTCCGACGGCTGTATCCTTATAAAACCTAAATTCAGCCATCTGGTTGCCCCCATTGTTCTGTGACCGAAAATTTCAACTATTGTAAGCATAAAAAGCCCTAAAGCGTAGATTCTGTAGGAATTCCGAAACCAAAAATTTATATCCACGAGGGCTATGACCAGACAAAATGGCAGGCAGAGCACAAAATAGATGATCTGCCTAAGAGCCCAGGGTCTCATGCTTCCGTTTCCTATGGAGTAGAGCATTGCGATGCCTATTGAAAATATAGTACAGGTAACCATCAACATATTTCTGTCGATTCTAGGAACTTTGTTTCCGAGGAAATTTCCAAATAGACTATAGCTCACCTCGACAAGACCCTTTCTGTTTTTATAACACTAGCCAGATACTTCTGTATCTTTCCCCGATTATGTTTAAGACATAGATTATAGGCTGTTTCTCCACCTTGATTTTTGACATTTACATCTGCCCCTTTTTTTAGCAACTCGTGGGCAATGCCATCATAGTTCTTTATTATAGCAAGCATCAACGGGGTTTCACCGAAGGAGTTTTGTCCATTAATGTCCGAACCATTCTCTATCAATAGTTTCACGAGTGCTATATTATTTGAGCTCACTGCCATATGCAGAGGGCTGTTCAGATCAAGTCCTTGTCTATTTATGCTGGATCCACTATATATGAGATACCTAACTATGGCATAGCTGTCACTCTCTATGGCAAATTCTAGCACAGTTCTATTTTTGTCAACCAAGAAGTCCGGATCTCCGGTTTTCTCCACCAGTCCCCGGAGTGCCGCCAGATCATTACCTATTATAGCCTTTTTAGCCATATCCCGCATGTCATCTACGCTAAGAACCGGCGGAATGTGCGCATTGGCTTCGGATCTTTTGTAGGTCAGCAATTCATCAGGAATATCGCTGTCGCGGAAACTTATTATATTTTTAGCTGATGTGCGAATCAAAGGTATATCCCTTTCATCTACCATTTCGACCTTTTTTAGCTTTATCTTTTCGCTCTCCTTCAGTAGATCCGCATACTCACTAGAGAACAGGAAGTCATCGGACACATCCGTATCTGTTATGTTGTATATTTTCTCCAGAATTCCCTGCTCTCCACCGGTTTTGAGTTCTTCGGCACTTCCGGTTGTTTTTCTTTTTCTGACTGCTGGAAGGTCATCTCCGAAAGAAGTTTGAGTTCTGGAATCCTCCAAAACATTTTTTCCCTGCTCTCCTCTAGCCCGATTACCCCTTTTGGCAGCCGGGGAAACTGTCCAGTCTGATTCCTGAACCAAAGGCTCGATGTTCTCATAATCTTCGTCGTCAATACCTTCTTCCCCTGTCTGATTTTCCGAAGCCGTGACAACAGAGCCTTTTCCTCCATTTGGAATCAGAGATCCCATATCCCTTTCACCTATAGCATTTCTTCCGAACTTACGTTTTTCTTTTTTTATAGCTGCTTTTTCCTTTTTCTCGGAGATATCTTTGCTACTGGTGTCTTCCGACCTCTTTTCGCTGACCGGTACCACAGCTTTGATGTCTTCACCTCCCATGCCACTTCTCCTCAGAGATCTGGGTTTTTCCTTTTTTTCCGGTTCAGCAGCCTTAAATTCCACTTCTTCTCCTCCCTTCTTTTCGCTGACTGGCACCACAGCCCTAATATCTTCACCTCCCATACCACTTCTCCTCAGAGATTTGGTATTTTTTGGTTCCTTTTCCTCCTTGGTTTTTTTGATATTCTTATCCTCCGGACTCTTATCCTCCGCGTTGTTATTACTCCACACAGGAGAAAGTACTGGCCCTATGGCGTTTCTCCTCAGGGATGCAGGACTTTTAGTTTCCTTTGCAGTCTCCACTGCCTCATTTTCCTCTAAAACTTCTTCGCTTCGATGGCCGCTAGCACCACCAACACCCTGAGGTACCTCCAGTGCGTCATCTCTGGCTGTAGAGTCTATTTCTTCTTTCCTGGCAACTTCACCTCCAACAGTAGTTTCACCTCCAACAGTATCACCAACACCCTGAGGTACCTCCAGTATGTCATCTCTAGCTGCAGAGTCTATTTCTTCTTTCCTGGCAGTTTCACCTTCAACAATTTCCTCTCCGAGGTTTCCCCGGTCTATTTCCATCTCCCCAATAGAGGGAATGATAACCGCTGGCTCTGGCTGTTCCGGGTTTTCTATGGGGGTTTCTCTTGTACCCGTACCACCCACATCATCTACGCTATCTACCACCAACCTTTGGTTATCTTCATTTGGGATATCTGGCGAATTCCCAATATCTCCGACTCCCACCTGTTGCTGTTGTTGTTCGTTTTTCTCTAACACCTCATCACCTAGCAGGGGTTCAAAATCCTCATCTGCCAAACCCTCCTTCGGATCTCTCAGGGTCTCTTCTTTAAAAATTTTGCTCTTAAATTCCTCACGTTTTTTTTGATCTTCCACATTTTCTTCGTGAGCTGCATACACAACACTGGAATTTAACAGAAGAGATAAAATTATAATAGCGCGGCCACAGAGAACCATAAGGACTCATTGTAATTTACATCGAGGACTATATATATTTTTTTGAAATAAAATCAAGTTTTAAAGACCATGGATTTTCTAATGTCCACCACCGTAATAGCTTCGAGTACTTTGCTGTCAAGAATATTTGGTCTTATTCGGGATATATTTTTCGCAAAATATCTAGGGACCGGATCAGCTTCGGACGTGTTTTTTGCGTCCTACCGGCTCCCAAATTTTTTCCGAACCCTATTCGCCGAGGGAGCCTTCAGTGCCACATTCGTTCCTATCCTTTCCGCTCAGATGGTGGATAAAAATAGAGAAGAAATGCTGAAATTTTTGAAAAATATGTTTTCTCTCCTGCTATATTTTATTCTGACATTCAGCCTGCTTGCGGAAATATTTATGCCTCAGATTGTAGGTGTTGTGGTATCCGGCTTTTCCACCGACGTCGAAAAATATAAACTAACGGTAGTTCTGTCCAGAATAACATTTCCCTACATAATTCTCATTTCACTGACCAGCTTTATGTCCGGAATACTGCATTCCCATGGAAAGTTTCTGATCGTGGCTCTGAATCCCATCATACTAAACCTGGTTTTTATTCTGACATCAGCATTGTCACCTCTGTTTAGTTTGGATATTTCTCAATTGCTAGCCCAAGCCGTTCTCATTGGAGGATTTCTGCAGTTTCTGAGTGTATTCCTTGCTGTGACAGGCCGAAAAATTGTTCTATACCCTGGAAAGGTAAAAATAGACCAGACAACCAAAAAATTCGCAAAAAACTTTTCTTCAGCACTTCTGAGTAGTGGAATAGACCAGATAAACTCCATAATTTCCTCTATAATGCTGTCTAAAACGGCTGGAGCCATATCCCTTGTGTACTATGCGGATAGGCTCGTTCAGCTGCCCTCATCCCTCATAGGAACGGCTCTGGGTATTAGTCTGTTGCCTCTGCTCTCTAGGAAGATAAGGCAGAATGATGGAGACAGGTTTAGACTGCAGGAAAATGCGCTGCTGACAGCTCTCTTTCTTGGTCTTCCAGCTATGTTCTACCTATATAAACTATCCTATATCTTTGTGCCCGTTCTATTTGAAAGGGGTGAATTTACCGGAGCATCTTCCATGGCTGTAGTAAGGTGCACAAAAATATATGCCTGTGCTCTACCTGTCTTTATACTGTCAAAAGTGCTCCAGAGTATATTCTTCTCCAATGGAGACACAAAAACTCCCATGATTTCGGCCCTTATCTCCCTTTTCTCGAACATAGCTCTAGCCCTTATTCTTAGGAAGTACTTTGGCTACGAAGGTGTGCTTATATCCTCCGCTCTGTCAGCCTATTTAGATTTCATATCGCTGCTAGTCATACTTTTAATCAGAAAACGACTTATTTTATCGGAAAGATTTCTGTTGATTTTTGTTAAAATAGTGTATGCCCTGGTTTTTCTGATACTTAGCGCAGCAATCTGCAGTAAATTTGTTCCTATGGGCCAGACTCTAACCTCCAGGTTGCTGAAACTCACTATCACAGCATTCCTATCGGGGATAGTATACCTGACGATCTCCTATCTTATAGGAATAGTTAGTCTAAAAAAATATGCTCCCACTAATCTCTAAGCTAGTTAACATTCCAAGCTGCAGTGATAATTTTGTAGCCGTGGCCCAGGGTTTCGAAATCTGCAAGGAATTTTTATCAAAAAACCCTGAGATTCGAATGGAGGAATTCGAAAAGAATGGCTATAGGTCGGTGATATTTTCAAACTCCGGCGGCCGGCAGTTTGATGTTATAAGTCTTTGCCACCTAGATGTGGTTCCCGCCAAAACATATGAAATGAAAAGAAGGGGAAACAAAATATTTGGCCGTGGAGTATTTGATATGAAGGGCTTTGTAGCTAGCAACCTGGTGAATCTGATGGAACTGGCCAAAGAGGCTAAAAATATAAGATATGCCGTTGTCCTAACATCCGACGAAGAGATAGGAGGGGAGAATGGGGTGGGCTATCTGACCCGAGAGGTCGGTCTGAAGACAGCCCTGGTTCTGGACAGTGATAGTGGAGGGGATCTGAGCAAAATAGTGTGGGAGAATCTCGGAGCCATTACAATAGAGCTGTCGGGTGAAGAACGAAGTCTAGAACAAACTATTTTGAACATTAAAAACAGATTCATAGGCTACCACTGTGAGAGCTATGGCCATGAGGTCGACATCAACTTTGGTGATGTGGAAGTGCACAGAGTCATAGAAAATTGCCTGGAGAAAGATGTAACCTTCTGGGTGTTAATGCTGAATGACTATAAAAAACACGATATTTCCGATAGGTACCATCAGCTCTACCGGCAGATTGCCGAGAAAAATGGAATAAAAATAGAATACTCAACGACCGGTAAAACTAGCGATTCAAGGCATTTTTTTAGCCAAAATGTCAGTCTGATTAGTCATCAGGCCAGCGGAGGTGATAGTCACAGTGAAGATGAATGGCTGGCTCTAGACTCCCTCTTCAGTTTCAGTGAAACTCAGAGGGAGTTCCTCGGGGTGCTGGCATTAGTTTGAAAGTTTTCTTATCTCGTCGAGGTATTTATCAATCTGCTCTGTGTTTATTTCCAGCTGAGCTTTCTGGGCAAAGTTCTCGGTAAATTTTATTATCAGATAGAGAGGAATATCCTTTTTTCCAACTCTGTTCATAATCACAGATGTATTTATGGCGTCTATTTTAGTGTCGCTTCTGTTATCTACTTTAAGCATCAACCTGGTGGAGGTGCCTTCACCCTTGGCATCCATTGTCAGATTACTGATCCCTCCTCTAACCGTGAACAGTCCGCTAAAATCATTGAATACAGTGCCGCTGCCGTTGAAAAGAATCTCCCGGATATTCATGTTAAGCAGACTCCTATCTAGGTAGACCTTTGACAATCTTTTTCTTAGGTCATCAAGACCTATATTCTTTATAAACAGAGCCTTACCAACGAATTTAAACTGCATGTCCAGAGCAGCATCAAACACAACCTCGGATGGACCGGCCCCTTTCAGAAGTCCACCTAGACCCAGAGTCCCTTTAAAATTTGATCCTAGGTCAGCACTAGCAGCATCATTCATGAAAAGCTTAGCAATTTCCTCAATATTGTAGGTAGTTTCGGTTAGCACTAGATTGACAACCTTACTGCTCTTCAGATCTACCAGTCCCCGGAGCTCCGTTGTTCCTCCTAGTCCGCTGAATTTGAAATTATTCAGAGCGAATACCCCCTCGTCGAGCGAGGCGGAGACGGACAAAGCGCTAAGCTGGGCACCGTTTACTTTGATATTTCCGACAATGATATTAATCTTTCCTCCGATCTCATCAAACGCTGGAATCGAGAACAATCTGTTTATCCAGTATTTTGACCGATTTTCGACATTTATTGGCTCTTTTAAAATTATGTTTTTGTATTTTTCTATATCAAATACATAGTTTATCAGATCTCCCGCCAGATTTATTTTACCAATTCTAAGATCTATGCCCACAGTTGGGCTCTTTCCTCTTATGTCCAGCAAAATTCTGCCGGAAACTCCTTCTGCAAAACCAAAGTTCATATTCTCTATGTTATAGAGATTTATAAATCCAGGGGAATAGTTAACCCTAGTCACAATGTCGGTGATACTCAACTTTTCATTGTATTTTAGTTTTTTGATGTGTAGTTCCGCAAATATATTCTTCGTAAAATTATTCAGCCACAGAAATTTTTCCTTCATAGTCGTGACTTTGCTATCACCCACATTTAGACTGAACTCATCCAGATCAGCCACATAGGCCAGATAGCTGTCGCTTCCACCCACGGAATATTCTACAGAGCCACCTATTTTTACATTTTTGTCACCCAACTCGTAGTCAGTTATATACACGGTACCATTATATATAAAAACTCCAGACTTTAGTTCAAATTCCTTTAGTCCCAGAGTATTTGGGATGTTGAAGAAATTGGTAATGCTGTTGAAGTTCTTGCCCGTCATAGTCAGATCACTGATGAAGAAACCATCAACCTCTCGCTGATTTTCAATCCTAACCCCCATGTCGTTTAGATTCAGAGTAAAATTATTTATTTTGTAGCTACTATTAATTACTTCGAAATCGAGCAGAGAATCGGTCAGGGTCATATTATCCTTTATCATATTTTTTATATTTATCTTCACAGCACTGTCCACAGAACTATTTACCTTTTTATCTCTAATGATTTTGAACAGTTCATCGCTGCCTTTTACCTTAAAAATTGATATTTTGTCCTGGTCCACAACGGCCTTGGTCTTCAAAATATTAATAGTAATGCCATTCAGATTTAGATTACCGACCTCAACCTCCAGCTCATTCCAATCTTTAATATGGCTGAAACTACCTTTGGCACTGAGATCCTCGCTGTTGATAGTAAAATTCTTCACTTTGTAGGAAGATTTATTCTGCTCCGCATCCACGGTAAACTGAACACTCTTCTTATAGTCAACATAGTACTGGAATTCAGAGTTATTAAACAGAATCCACTGGAGAAGATTATTGAATCCTGTGGTCTTTACAGCCAATTTGTAATTTGCCACAAGATTAGCAAAATCTTCGATGAATATATTATTCCCCCTGTACTCTATATTGATCTCGTCGAGCAACTCGCTCGATAACTTCACCTCAAATTTCTGATTATCACCATCTCCACTGAGTTGGAAAGCAACATTGCCAGCGACATTGTTCAGAACGAAGCTCGCTTCGAATTTTTTGTTTCTAGAAAGGCTAATCTTTCCGGAGACGTTGTGGATCTCTTTTCTGATAGCACCATCCGAAATGAAAGTGATATTGGCCCCAGAAAAATTCACACTACTCTTGCCAAAACTGGCGCCGCCAACCTTAACAGTCTCCATAAGATTTAGAAACATTAGTCTTGTCCTGCTATTGTCAACATTTATTACTCTATCCTCCACAACCTCCACTTCTCTATAGCCATCTTTTACGTCACTGTTCCCAGTAAAAATTGTTTTAAGTCTATCCTTGAGACCAATGACTTCGTTTTCTTCGAGCTTTATCTGTTTTTTTATCACCTCCTGCTTTACATAGGAGTCTTTTAGAGGATCTCGCAGCATAGTAAATTCAATGCCACTGATGCTTGTGTCGATGATGTTAAATTTTTTCCTCAAAAGACCCATAAGGCCCAGCCTAATCTCAATTCTCCTTATGTTTGCATTCAGAGAATAGTCCCTGTACTGTATCGCCGACATGTTCACATTATCTATCCTCAGTCTCGCACTAGGGAAAATGGACAGGTCGATTCTACCATCTATGGAAAACCGGATATTTTTGTTCTGAAGAAAATAATTTTCTTTGTACCCAGCTATCTCCTCGCTAAGTGCACTGTTTATTCTACTCTTAATTTCCGGAGCATTTAGCTGATTTTTAACTATGGTTAAAAATACAAAATAGGATAATACCGCCATTCCCGGAACGATCAATACGATTTTTTTCATAGTACATTCTAAATACCTTATATTATAATAAGATGATTCTAGTAAATGTAAATGAGATAATTATAAAAATACAATTAGGCAGAACAAACCTCTATACTGGCTGATATTGGGTCAAACTTCAAAAACCAATTTTCTTGTTTTTTATTTGTTTATGACTACAATGAGATTCTATTTCCAGTTTTTGGAAATCTTTTAGTATAGATAAAATGAGCATAAGAAATATCGCTATCATAGCCCATGTGGACCATGGTAAAACTACTCTAGTGGACCAACTGCTGAGGCAGAGTGGAACCTTCGCTCTCCATGAGAAGATTGAGGACAGAGTCATGGACAGCGGCGACCTAGAGAAGGAAAGAGGTATAACCATACTGGCCAAGTGTACCTCCATAGACTACAGCGGACATACCATAAACATAATTGACACTCCGGGCCATGCAGACTTTGGAGGTGAGGTAGAGCGCGTGTTGTCCATGGTCGATGGGGTTATACTGCTGGTGGATGCGGCCGAAGGCCCAATGCCCCAGACAAAATTTGTGCTCTCCAAGGCTCTGGCGCTAGGTTTGGAGCCAATTGTGGTGGTGAACAAGGTCGACCGAAACGATGCCCGGCCTAAGGAGGTACTCAATGAAATATTCGATCTGTTCATAAATCTGGATGCCAACGAGGAACAGCTTGAGTTTCCCGTACTCTATGCGGTGGGAAGGGATGGCTGGTGTGTCAAGAATCTGGGAGATGAAGAAAAAGACATGAGACTCCTTATGGATCTTGTGCTGGAACACGTAAGAGAACCGAACGTTGACCTGAAGGCACCCTTTTCAATGCTTGCCACAATACTGGATTATAATCCTTACGTGGGCCGGATGCTAATAGGAAAGGTTCAAGGAGGCAGAGCGACAATGAATATGCCTATAAAGGCGATCAACCTAGCTGGAGAAACCGTTGAGAGAGGAAGACTAACTAAGATGTTTGTCTTCCGAGGCATAAAGAAGGTTTCCGTGGAGAATGTAGAGGCCGGAGACATAGTCTCTATAGCGGGACTAGAGCGGGCCACGGTAGCCGATACCATCTGTGATCCACTGGTTACTGAGCCCATAAAATCTACCGCTATTACCGCCCCAACCATGTCAATAACCATATCCGTCAATGATTCCCCATTTGCCGGGAAAGAAGGCACCAAGGTCACATCTAGATTCCTGAGGGATAGGCTATTCGCCGAGCAGGAGAGCAATGTAGCCATAACTGTCAGAGAAACAGGCGATATGGACAGCTTTGAGATTGGCGGCCGGGGTGAACTGCAACTCGGAATTCTGATCGAGACCATGCGTCGGGAAGGCTATGAGATGGCCATAGGCAAACCAAAGGTTCTGTTCAGGGTGGATGAGAATGGTAACAAACTTGAGCCTATCGAGGAGGTGGTCATAGATATCGACGAAAAATTTAGCGGACCAGTTGTAGACAAGCTTAGTAGACGTAAAGGAGAATTGAAAGAGATGAGACCCTGCGGCTATGGTAGGACGAGAATAGTGATGATAGTTCCTTCTCGGGGATTGATGGGCTACCAGAGTGAATTCATGACAGACACCCGGGGATCTGGCGTGCTGCATAAGATATTCCACTCCTACCAGGAATACAAAGGGGAAATTCCGAATTCAAGAAAAGGTGTCCTCATATCCAATGGTCAAGGAGAGGCCATTCCCTACGCTCTGTTCAATATCCAGGAAAGAGGCATCATGTTCATAGGCCCCCACGACAAGGTCTACGATGGCATGATTGTCGGTGAGCATGCCCGGGACAATGATCTGATAGTTAATGTGCTAAGAACTAAGAAACTAACAAATGTCCGGGCCGCCGGTAGCGATGAGAATATTATTCTGACTCCGCCCCACCAGATGAGTCTGGAACAGATGATAACCTACATAGGTGATGATGAGCTGCTGGAGGTGACACCGAAAAATCTGCGGCTAAGAAAGAAATACCTATCGGCAAACGACAGGAAGAAATACTCCAAAGTTGAGGAGGAAGGGTAGAAAGCGACAAAACCACTTTCCCATTTTTGGAATTTTCAAAAGTATGAGTAGTTATCAGTCCCTGTATACCCTATTTAAATATCTGTTAGAGGAAGAGGTTGAATTTGTTTGAGATACTGCGAACTCGATATCATTGACATTATATAAATATTCTTGATGCTTGTGATAACATATATACCATGGTGTTACTGTGAAAACAAAGATAAAATTTTGTAACTTTTTGGTCCTTAGTGTAGGACTGATGGCGTTGTGCTATGCTGAAGCAAATGGTTTGACTGCAGAAAGTTCCAGAACTAAATATACAACCACAGAAGGGGAGAAAAGTTTTCCCAGAGCTGAAGGTAAAATTTTTACCAAATATAGTTTTGATTCTCTACTAGATGGTAACGATGGTAGGGAAGGTGATGAGAGAAAAAAGTCATTTCTGGAAATCTATCTGGATAATGGCTTTTATATTAGCAGCAGTTTTCTTGTTCATGCAAATCTGGGTCTACGCCCCGTTGTACACCGGGAAAATTATGGAGATGAAGGCTATTTGCCGAGGAAACATTATTTTTTCAGAGGATATGGGGTTGTGGCCGAGGAAATTGATTTAGAGTACAAGGAAGAACGGCTTCTAATCGGTGCGGGCAAATTTAATCCGAGTTTCGGTCAGGCACTAAAGAATAAATACTACGGAATATGCGGCACTGATATGATCAACAGCTATCAGCTCTACGAAAAGTTGGGCTTCTATGTAGCTATGACCTTACCCATAATGACAGCTAGGGCAAATTTCTTCCGCAATGATGTGACATTTCTGAGTCATAGCTTGCTGAGTGACAGAGGAGCCTACGATCTAAAGGGCGATATAGGCAATGTTGGAAATATTCTTGAGAATTTTTCTTTTACGGTCAATTTCCCTGCCCTTGACAGCTATGGAATTAACTTTGGTTTCAGAAGACTAGCAACAAATGATCCGGAAAAGAAGTCCGAACTCGGCTATGTTTTTGGTCTGGAATTTATTATCGAGGAAACCAGGGACAAAATTGGAGCTGCACCGGCGCTAGAGCTGGTAGCATTACATAACTATGGTGGAAAGCCAAAATCTGATGTGTTCTACACATCAGCTAACCTACCATTTTTCTATGATAGATGGAACTTTGGTACCAGCTGGAGTGCTAAAATATTCAAGGATAATGGCGGCACCACCAGGATTTCACAGATGGTGCAGGTTAGTATTGGCTACATGTTCCAAAATGGTGTAGCCGTAGATTTTTCTAGAAAGTATGAAGAAGGTTATAGCAGTGGTTCTGATGGAAAAAGCCAGAGGGATAAATTAAGCTCTTGGGGAGTGGGCCTGTCCTATATGTTGAAATTTGAATAGCAAAATCTCTGATATTCTAGAAAAGCTAAAGAAACAGTTCTATGGAGATAGGAGTAGCCATATTCTCTGGCTGCCGGTGTTTTTTGCTCTAGGGGTATTTCTAAGATTCAGCTATTGTTTTGACCCAATCCTTATACTGGGTCTGTTTCTAATAAGTTCGGCTGCTGCTCTGATGGGAAGGAACTCTATTCTGGGAATAGTCTCCATAGCTCTAGCATTCTCTGCTCTGGGCTTTCTGAGAGCTAATAAACACATAGCCAAATATGATTTTCCGACAGTGAAATATAATTTGGGAAGA
This sequence comes from Rickettsiales bacterium, assembly GCA_031269065.1. Lineage (GTDB taxonomy): Bacteria > Pseudomonadota > Alphaproteobacteria > Rickettsiales > UBA1997 > CALXRO01. The sequence goes on along the minus strand of JAIRWJ010000016.1, from coordinate 19,023 downwards.
GTTCTCATTTACGGTGATATAGAGGATGAGATATTAAATTTTTCAGGAAATGGGGATCCACTGAAATACATAGTGGTCAATGTCGATAGGATTGAGGCTATCAATAAAAATGGTGCTTTTGCTAGGGATAGCAAATTTAAGTTCCCCCAAAAAGTCAGAGTCAAACTCCGAAATCCTAGAGAGGAGATAAAGTTTGGCCCATCCCAGGTGGAAGCTACTCTCGTGCCTATAGAAGGTAAGAAATTTGGTTCGGAATTTGATCTTCAGATGTATTTTTACTTCCGAAAAATTGGATCTACAGGCTATGGCGGTGTGATCAAAAAACAGGGTGAAGAGGTAGCTACTGTGGGTCGAAGAAGACAAACCTTCAGACAGAGGATAAACGAATTCCGCAGAAAGCTAGCGGTGCGCATAATCTCCGTCCGCCAGAGCCTCTCGACAAATATGATAGCTACAATTTTAACTGGCTATCGGGGTCTGGTAAACAGAGATTTGATGAAACTGATCAATAATCTAGGACTAGCCAGCACTCTCTCGGTCTCCAGCGTACATATGCTGATTCTCTCCCAGGCCGTTTTGCTTGTGCTAAAGGAAATTCTGGACAAATTTAATGCTCTAGCGTCGGAATTCAATGTGTACAAAATATCGGCTGCCATTTCCCTGCTAATAAATTCCCTCTATCTGCTAGTCGGAGGCTTTTCTATATCTTCGGTTCGAGCCTATACAATAAATGTGATAAATCTTTTTAGTATAATGTTAGATAGATTTAACAATCCCCTAAGGTCTGTGATGTTTAGCATGTTTGGCATGATTCTTATAAGGCCAGATCTACTATTTAGAATTGGTTTCTACATGTCCTTCATTTCATCTCTGGTCATGATAGCCTTTGTGAACTATTACTATACCCACGAAGTAGACGAACAGATGCATTTTAGAAGTGGGTTTACAGAAAGTCTCAGGACTAACTTTATAATATCTCTTCTCATAGAGGCGGCCATGGCTCCACTCGAAATATACAGTTTCAACACGTTTAGCTTTTATAAAATTATGGCGACCATGGTCATAAATCCGGTCATTAGTTTTTTAGTCATACCTATTGGTTTACTGTCTCTTATTCTATACCCTTTGGGAGCAGAGTCCTTTCTGATCTACCCTCTATCCTATGTGGTTGACGGTGTCATAGTCCTACTTAAATTGCTTGGCAGAATGCCTGGATCTGTGATTCGTGTCCAGTCTCCGAGCATAACCACAATGGCCATAATTGTGTTTGGAATACTATGGGCCTCTCTCTGGACCCAAAGTTGGAGGAAGTTAGGTATATGTTTGTATGTGTTTGGGCTGCTCTCTATTATATTCACCAAAAAGCCAGACGTAATTGTAGATAATAATAACGGGATAGTTATATTCTTTGATGAAAGAAACAGAGCCTACGCCTATGGTTCTAATAAAAGGCAAATAAGAAATATTCTAGGCAAATTTGGAAAGAATAACTATCTAGACCTTTCTCTGGAAAGGTTAGATTCTTGTGGAAGCGATGGAACACAAAAATGCAGTCGGGTTCAGCTTGGCGTAGATTCACTGGTATTCCATCGTAATGGCCATGACCTAAAAATTCACAAAGGTAAAAATTTCCGCCTAGGCGAAGGTGCATCCAATTTTAATATAGTCCATACAAAAAAACCCAGTCGCGGTAGACCATGGTTCAATAGCTGCAGTCGACAGCGGGAGAAATTATTAACTTCAGTACAAAATCAAGATTCCTCTCCCTGGACTTTGTAGAGATCCAGAGAGAGAAATAGGAGCAGAAAATCCTCCTAATATGTGATATCGGAACACTCCGAGACGGGCGTTGGATTTTCCCTAGTTTTTGTCATATACATGATGCACATAAATATGATATTCATGGCGCCCCTGGTGGTCATGACTTTGATGACCGCCGTGGTGATGATCTTTATGATGGCCGTGGCCCTTGTGATGGCGACCATGATGATGACCGTGGCCCTTGTGGTTCTGGCTGTGGCCCTTGTGATGATGACCGTGTTTTCTATGAAATCCTTTGCCTATTTCTATCTCGCCCACTTCTTCCATATCTACTTCGTCTTCTTCTATATCCTCCGAATAGTCTGAATCCTCATCTATTTTTATAATTTGTCCGGCACCACTAGAATATTTCTCCAGAGCCCCATCATCATCTTTCAACAAACCAGTTGAGTCTGCTTTAGCTGCACCAATGGCCAGACAACCCAATAGGCCGAGAATAAGTACTTTATAAATTAGTTCGCTTTTCATATAAATCCTTTTATTTATTAATAAAATCCATATATTATAGTTACATTATATCATAAATATAATTATATGCAACCCCCTTTGGAACATTTTTTTTGAAGCCCTACTTTTCGGAGATTTGGCGGTCTAAATCTTGTTTGGAATCTAATTTCATCTATTCAAGACTTTTTGGTTCTGTTTGTTTGAACTTGCTGCCAAATTCATCATTCCAAAGATGTATTATACTATATTCATTACTTATTAACGCTTGCGAATGGGGCCGAGCTCCACAAAGGCTCTCCATGTGGTCCGTGTGGAGGCTAGTGGAATTGTTTCAGCGATGTTTTTGGTGTAGAAGATGATGAATTTTTTTCACATAGGCACAAAATCCGCCAGGAATGGTTATACCTAATATTTTAAATATTTAGTCATTCAGAATAATTATTTTTAATTTTTATAAACTGTTGAAAATAATAATAATTATAGTATCTAGTATATCGTTGTAATCATCAAAAAAATACCATGGGTTTTTACAAACGAGCACTTGTTTTTTCTCTATTTCTACTGCTGCTGGCCTGTGACTCTATAGACTTCTGCTACTATTCCGATGACTTCGGAGACAGTGGTGACTTTGACACTGTGAATATAATGGCCTCGGAGAGTAACTGCTTCTACGACGGCATAACAAAAACCTATAGTGAAAATGATAACGCAACAATAAAGAGTTGCCTTAGTCGTACAGTTCTTAGCAGCTTGAAAAACGACTCAGAAGATTCCTACGCCTATGTGGAAGATTATTTTGATGACATTTCGACGGTCGGAGACAAAGACATAAATTCAATAAAGTGTAATGAAATAGATACGGCTGACAACACCATAACAGTTACTCCTGCTGGCTCCGTATCTGAGAGCGATGCCGAAGTTGCCGCCAGAAATTTATTTTTGGCCTGTATCGATATGTGTATAAACAACTGCGCATCCACAACAACACCAGATGACTCGATCTGGATCAAGGCAAATGTCAAAACTGGTAGTAATTACATAGGGATAAAGATAGAAAAGGATGTTTATATTTCTATAACGGCTTCTGGCACCGTATTGTTGGACTCGGACACCAATTCATCAAGCATGAATTTCAAAAAACTTGGTGTAGATTACACAAGTCCGGATTTTATTTCCAAAGACGGCGAAGTTATTGCTCTCAATATTGATATTGACAGAACCACCCTTGGTAGCACGGAATTTGGAAATGACCTAAATAATTTGCTTGCCAGATCCTATCTAGACTTCATTGAGCTCAAGGGCGATCTAGTGGCCGATGGTAGCGGCGAGGAACGATCAGAGGCATATAAATTTCAGAAACCAAATTTCAAGTATTTTTCCTGTATCTATAGCATAAAAGAGGAAGATAGCAGTCGCTATGAGGCCAACTGTCGATTCGACCATACAGGCGTTGTAATTGCCTCAACGCTAGATGCTTACTATAACAGCAGTAACAACTTCTACACAGTGGCTGTATTTGATGGAGGAAATTACTACAAATACGCTAGTAATATGATAGATAAGATTACACTCGATGCCAACGGTAATGTAAATGCAGATGCTAGTTACAGTGGTAAGATTGTGATACAAAATGGAAGAGAAATTAAGCAGATTATGGGTAACTCAGATTTTGATGAGGGTTTTATTTGGAATGACTTGGTTGATAGTTATAGGTTTGAATTGAATTCGCCGTCAAAGATAGCTGTAAAATATATAGGTAGCGACAGTAGTGGGAATTGTACTTTCACCGTTACAGATAGCAGAGGATATAGGATTGATAGTACAAACCTGGATGCGACCCAAGGCGAACTCACCTATAGCAATATAACTTATAGCTATAATGAGTCTAGTGGTAAAAAATGGCAAGTTCTTAAAACATCGGAAGGTAAGGAAATAGTATTTGATCAGTATTCAACGGATAAATACCCTACTTCGGCACAAATAGTATTAACCATGACGAGTGGTGCCAGGTTATCAAGTTGTACGAAGGGATTGGCTATAAAACTGTTACCACTTAAGGAATATCGCATAGAACGTGATGGTTTGCTGTTTTTATATGTTCCGCTGCTGGATATGTCTGGCGCTAAGATAAAGTATACTCTGGTGAACCCAGAAGCTTTACGCGTACCAAGTTCCAGTGTGAGTTTGTATTACAAAACAACAGAATTCTTCGAATTCGATGATAACAGAACATCATTTGTTAACAAAGAGGTGACTCCTCTCAGTTCGAGTGAAATTGGAACACTAGATGACTCTGATCAGGAAAATAAGGACTATAACAATCTACTTAGTAAGGCGATCTTTGTTAGGAAAGGACAGATATTGAGACTGGATTACAGTAATTGGCTAAGTGTAGATGGCCTTAAAAATATTTCTATTCTGAATAATGCCACAAGTAACGGCACAAATCCTTCAAGTGTTGACCAAGGAATAGGACTCAGTGCCTTTATAAAAGAAAAGCCTCCATATTTTTGTTACGGCGGGGCCAGTGAATCCCTCAACGTTGCGGCTGTCTGCAGTGCAGAAAATGGGATATATTCCGATATAATTCTGGCAAATGATGCTACCCAGGGTGCCTGTTTCATATCACTTAGCAGTTGCACTGTTGCGGGAACTTTAGAATCGGAATTTAATGGTGTGAATTACAGAAGTAAAGACTGTAAATATTCAAGCAGCTCAAGCTCGAATTTGACATCAACAAGTACCTCAAGCAAACTGTCGGAATTCTGGAGCCGTGTATACACGGCCTATAAGGCTCTAGAGTCCTATGAGGATAGCTCTGGTGCCACAGTGTACAATGATTGCAGTAAAGAGACCGAACTAGCAAATAGCGTTGTGTGTAAAAACTGCTACAACGAAACAATAAGGAAAGTCTACGATGCAGCCAAGCAATGTGCAAACTCTTTAGGTATAAATAGTGACTACGTTGTATACAAAGGAATTATGGACAACGAGGGCAATGAATCGTATAAAAATTCGGCTACAATAGTCTCGTCTGGCACTGATGCAGATGATAAAATTATATTTAATTCTAGCATCTCCAGCAGTAATACGGTAAGCATGGCAGACGCACTGAATAGTTTGTTTGTTATTAAATCCAGCGGCACCGAGAACTCAGCATCTACAAACTACGGTACACATTTCTACTACTATAAGAAGCTTTGCAAAGGAGGAGCCAGTAAAACAGAATGCACCGTTAACCTCCCGCAGTGTTACAGTATGAAAAACTACAAAGGAAGATTTAGCGGGCTAGTGGCGAGAACTAAGGGAAACAACAATGCTCAGAATGTTGACTCTAGCGGATATTTAACGCCCATAGATTTAGGTTTTGGTGCGGAGAAATTGAAAAATTTTAGCACTACCGATGGCGGACTGATAAAAAATTTTATTCCTTACCACTCCGATGACTCTTCTACAACTTCCAGTTCTACTATGGTAAAATACAACGGAAATATATATTCCAAGGGTAGCAACTTCATTAGATTTTTTGTGATCAAGGACATAGATTATAGTGGTGGAGTGTTTGAGACCGCACTAGATAACTTTAACCGGGTAAAACTGTTTAACAGCGGCGGCAGTTCACATATCCTAAAGGCTCTCCTCGAAAGTTCGGCAAGCTATAAAAATGGAGAAAGATTAGCTGTATTTATTGGGAATAGCGATAATAGTAAAAATTATGCAGGAAACCCAGGTGCCATAAAGTATAACGGCGTTTCCGTAGGTGTTTTCAATGGATCGAATGGCAATAGCAACAGTGACAACACTATTCTGGAAATAGTCAAGTATAAAAAAGATGCAAGCAATGTACTAGTACTAGATCAGGAAAATACAAAGTTCAAGTTTGATTCCCAGGGTGTTCTGAGAACGGTGGCCGGCGGTTATGGAATTGATTTTTCCAGTTCGAACTACACCATCGGAAACAGCTATCTGAACATCGATGATAAAACTAAGAGTATATTTTTCAAAATAATGGACACAGATAGTCAACTGAGTAATAACTCTGGAAGCTATCAGATAAGGATTAGGACAGTGAACAGATCGGAAAACACGCTGGTAACACATTTCAGAAATTTTTTCAATGTGATTCTTGGTTTTGTGGATGGCTCTGAACTATCTCTGAAAAAATCTGGAGGACGTCCAGTCCCATGTCCAGACGATAATAGTGTAAGTTGCATTATCTATAGCGAGGATGATGTTAGCAACAATGGTAATACCTGCAGCTATAAGGATATGATCAACAGCAACGATTGTTACGAAGATTGCAAGAAAGTTGACCTAAACGTGGTTGGTAGTTGCGGAAAATACGCAGATGGCAGGGGCTTTGTTAAGATTGTGTTCGAAAATTTCATAGGGGACCCACTATATCAGTTTGTAGCAAAGCTGGCACTGATACTGATGATAACTCTCTACGGATTTGGTTACTTTTTTGGACTCACTAATTTTACCCAGTCGGAAATCATTCCAAAGATAATTAGAGTTTGTTTTATATATTTTATAATAAGTCCAAGTGGTTGGAATTTTTTTGATAAGTTTATTGTCAAATTCTTCAAGGATGGTGTGGATTCTATATTGTTCCTGATAGCGGGATCTTTTGAAACTGATATAGATTCAGAACTTTCCGTAGCTCTGGCCACCAGAAATTATTCCGACAAATCGGTGATATTTTCAACATGTTTTTCCAATCTGAAATTAATATTTTCCGATCCTATATTTAACAAGTTGCTTGGCCTGGCCTTCTCCAGCTGGTTCGGACTTATATACCTTTATCTGGTGGCCACAACAGTGATAAACTACATAATTGGCGTGTTTTCAGCAATAACCATGTACCTGAACTCTCAGATTTATATATCCCTAGTACTCTGTTTCTTCCCGCTTGTGGTACTCTTCATGTTTTTTGAGAGAACTAAAAAAACTCTGGACAACTGGGTAAATCTGCTAGTCAGTTTTGCTGGGCAACAAATATTTTTGGTAATGACGCTGTCATTTTTTAACATACTCATATACAACTTTATAAAGTCCACTTTTAGTTACACAGTCTGTTGGATGTCAATACTCAATATGAATATAGCGGGTATTCCTCTTGATCTTATTTCTTTCTGGAGAATTCCAACCTCAAGCTTGCTTGGAAGTCTTAACACTATAAATGAAAGTATGCCAAGTTTCTACAGCATAATGTCATTCTACATAGTTGGTGTACTCATGAGTAAGTTCATGACCGGAGCTGCAGAGCTTGGAAACAGCATTTTCGGTGCCAGTGGAGGCATGTCCATAGCCGGAGGAGTAGCTGGCATGGCCAATAGCGTCGCTGCAAAAGGAGGGGAATTTGCAAAGGGAGCTATGAAATCAGCAGGAACTGGATTTGCTAAAGGAGTAGCCAATAGAATGGGTGGTAGCAACATAAAAGAGTTCGGAGAGAAACAACAGAAAGAGAGACAGGAAAGGGGAGAAAGGAGAAATAATTTTGCAAATGCCGTTGACTCTAAGACTGAGCAGGGTTTGAACAGCTACAAAAATAGTTCGCAGTTTCAGCAGGATATGCAGCAAAAGAGAGATGCTGACCCGGGATTCAAAAACATGAATAAAGGGCAGCAGGCAAAAAAGGACAAGGAATTCGAGAGTAGTCTTTTGGACACAAAGGAACAGGAATTTCGCAAGAATGCATCCGTAGATACCGCTCTTAGCCAAATGCCAGACAAGGTGGAAGAATATATGCATTCCCAAGGAAAAGATGGAAAATTAGGTGATCAAAAGGACGTGGATAAGAAAAAATACGCTGAGGAATACCTTAACAAAAGTGGGCTTTTGTAGGATTCGGTTTAGTACTGGAGTAATCAAAGGAATTTATCTGGATATTATCTGTCTCCGCTGTCTTCGGTTACCTTTATCCCCGGATTGTATTATTTTCCCGTGTTGCCCGGCTTGATTTTTGTTGTAAATATCTCTCCGAGCTGGATAGTGGGATTTTATGGATATACCAGAAATCATGAGAACCGTAGCTGTTCTGGTCTACTAAATACCAAAGAGCTCCAAGACCCCTTGGATTTGGAAGAAAGACTAAAAACTCGTTCTAAGAAAAAAGGAGGACCACTTCTTTTATGGGTAGCGCTGGTTTGGCGAGTTTTGTTTTTTTGAAGGTATTCTATTGTCGATCTCGGATATGGCAGAAATCTGACGACTAGCCAATTTGTGCCTATGTGTTTCTTTCACGGTTGCGGGTTTATCAGAGACTGTAGATACGGGTTTACTATTTACCCCAGGAATTGGCAGCACATCTGGACTAGCAACCACGGCATCTGGCCCTTTGGGTTCGTCAATATTTTTAACGTTTACAATGCTAGCTTCAATATTCTCTGTATTTTTTTTCTCTTTTTTCCTATTAGAGGCCGCGGATTTGAAAATTTTAGAAACTTTTTGAAAAAAATTTTTAATTGCAATTGGTACGGCAAAGAAAACCCTGTGGATTACTGCTCGAAAAAAGCTTTTAACTTTGGGTGATGTAACGGAGAGTTTCATAGTGTTTGATTCTATAAAATTATCTAGGCCTCTCTTTTCTACTATTTTCTTCTCCATCCTGTCAAACAGACCACCTTTTGCCATAGAAGTCAAAGCTCGCAGCCCACAGGTTTTGCTATCCTTTTGGAGCATAACTCCGGTCTGGTTTTTCACGTTCACTATTCTGACGTCGCTACCAAATTCCCTTTCAGCGAACATCTTAAATTCTTCATCAACATTCCCATACTTCGAGTCTCTGTGTAGTAGAAAAATCTCACCTGTCTGAGGATCACGAGTAACTCTGGCTGCTACCCAGTGATACCCACCAATGCCATCGTCGTCGACCCCTAGCACGAAGATCACATTAAAACCTACTCCATTATTTACCAAGTCCCATCGTTCTTTGTTCATCACCGGGGTAATCTCTCTGGTGCCAGACTTATGAGAATAGTCGGGAACTCTACTGGCAATCGTAAAGTTAACATTATTCTCGTAGTTTAGGTCCAGAGCCGGTCTATTATAGACTATCCCCATAATCTCGCCAGACTCAACATATTCCTTTACTAATTTTGCCTTCATTTCATCTGAGTCTTTGTACTTCCCGGGATATTTTATATCCACATATGCCCTAACTGTGGAGTCAAATATTTCTCCATCCTTTTTTTCATTGAATACACTTTTTTCCATAATATCCCCACTTTTAGTAGTTTTCTAAATTACAGAACTAACTTCTGGATCTTCTGATATTTTATATCATAATTATGATATTACAAGGTCTAAATTAGCAAAATATTGCTCTATTCAGCAGATACCGTTAGCACAGCAAATGCACAAATGGCTCGGCCTATTCTGGATATCTAGGTAAAGGAGAGAATTGTATAAACATTAGTAACCCTGAAAAAAATTCATGCATTCCTCCATGGCGTTGACTTTAATAAATAAATGCATGACCATCGCCCACACGCTATGTGGGGAAGTCATGCTAGACTTTGAAAATCAGAAGGTCCTAATAACCGGTGCAACAGGAGGAATTGGTCATGTGATCTCCCTCCTTTTTGCAAAACAGAAGGCTATTATTGGTCTCTGTGCTAGAGAGGGTGATAGGTTGGAAAACTTAGCCAATGAGGTTAGAGCCAAGGGGGGAAAGTCCTTTAGTTTTCCCTGTGACCTGGGGGACGTCGACCAGACAGAAAAACTATTTGAAACGGTTGACAGAGAGATTGGTACTCCGGATATTCTGGTGTGTAATGCTGGGATCACGAAGGATGCGTTATCTATACGCATGTCTTTGAAAGACTTTGAGGAGGTCATCGACGTGAACCTCAGAGCTACCTTTATATTGAACAGGGAAGCTCTGAAAAGAATGATAAAATCTAAATATGGAAGAATTATAAATATAAGTTCCGTGGTTGGTCTCAGCGGCAATGCTGGACAGGTAAACTATGTCGCCTCAAAGGCTGGCATTGTCGGTTTAACGAAGTCACTGGCTATAGAGTTCGCGAACCGGGGTGTAACAGTAAACTGTGTTGCGCCGGGATTCATTGAGACGCCCATGACTAACAAACTGAGTGAGGTCCAGAAAAGTAAAATTCTCAGTACTGTACCGATGGCCCGGATGGGCCAGCCGGAGGATGTGGCTAATGCTATAGCCTTTCTAGCCAAAAGGGAATCTGGTTACATCACGGGGCAAACAATCCATGTGAATGGTGGACTTCTGATGCCCTAGAATCCGGAGAAACATAATAATTATATGGGAGTCTTGGTCGATATTTTTCCCATTTCATCGGATAGGTAGAGACACATCCAAAATTCCCCTTTTACCTAGTCCAATTTTTTTAAGGACGCGGCCATGTTTATCTATGATTCCGCTGATGCCGGAGTTGGCAACCCGAATCGCTGGTAGATGATTTTCCAGAGCCCTGAATTTCAAAGCAGCGAAGTGCTGATAAGGCCCGCTGGTCCTGCCGAGCCAAGCGTCGTTTGTAATATTGACTATGAGTCTAGCTCCTTTTTTTTTGTTTACAGAGTCTATAAATATGGATTCATAGCAAATGCTTGGAGAAAATAGAGGGAATCTATCGTCAATTTTTATGATCTTATTTTTTATTCTTGCTTTGGAAAAGTTTCCAATTCCGGTCAGTGAAGTCATAAATTTAAAAATGTTGCTAAATGGAATAAACTCTCCAAACGGGGCCAAATGGTACTTGTCATAGTAATCTACAATCTCAGAGTTTCTAAGAACAACCAAAGAATTATAAATCTTTTGGCTAGTTCCTTCAATTCTAAGTGCTCCGGTTATCAGAGTTCTGTCTCTGCCAATCCTATCTCCTATGATTTTTAGAATACGATTTTTTTCGCCGTAAAATATTGGCTGGGGCAGAGCGGACTCGGGCCACACAAGATAATCTATTTGATCGGCATTCTCCAGACTTAGATCTAATATTTCCTTCAAAGATTTTTCCAGCCATTCGCCCCCAATCTTCTCTTTTTCTGCCACATTTGGCTGGACTAGCCGGACCAAATAGGATGAACTGAGAGTTTCAGCCTTTCCTAGCCTGAGAAATCCAAAGCTCAGAGCAGACAGCAGTAGAAGGCAATAGAAGATTGAATAGAGGCGATATTCTCGTCGTTTCAGTGGATAAGGTGAGCTATAGAGCAACAGTAGAAAAAACCCAAACACATAGCTACCAAAGATTGAAACCGTCTGTATCAGTAGTGGGGAAAATGCTAGGCTATAGCCAATCAGATTCCAGGGAAAGCCTGTCGCCAGAATCCCCCGGGCATACTCAAAAGCCGACCAGAACGCTGCAAAGGCCAGTGTTAGAAAAAATCTGTTGTCCGTGAGTTTACTAAAAAACCATGTAGATAGGACAGTCAGAGCTGTGTAGCAGGCCAGGAAAGATGGTACCAGAGTCAGAGCAAAAGGAATCAACCAGGCATATTTCAGTGGCTCCACAAGTAGTGGGCTGTAGAACCAGTAGCAGTTACCCATAAAATAGCCTAGACCAAACAGCCAACCGCTCCAGAATGCTTCCTTTGGGTTTTGTAGGTGGCTCAGTGACTCCAGCAGAAAGTCCATGGACAAAAACATTGCTGGGAAAAAGTACAGAGGGGCAAACGCTGTGGCAGATACGAGACCCAGAAGAAACAGCTGGCGGCGCCGACCATTTCCAGTGTTAACCAATAGAAGCACCGACTATCTTCGATTGGCTGGTTTGGAATAGGAGCTTTTTACCACATGAGGTTCGTTTGACCTTCTTTCTGTGATATCAGAAGTCTTCCTTCTGGTTTTAACTATAAAAACCACAACCAAAAACACGGAAGAGAATATAGCGGATAGTATATAGGTCTCTCTAGTGTGCCCAGATTTTACGAGGTTGAATATACCCCAGAGAAAAAACACAGATAGAAAAAACCCAAAACTCTGGCCTCTTCGGTAACTTAGTAGATAACCTGCCTGCAGTTTCTGTCTATGTTCCTGTTCTTTTTCCACAAAGTCCATTAGTTCCCGGATCATACCAGAATTCTTATATTTAGCAAGTATTTCTGGAGATGGCAAAAAAGAGTCCTCTCTACCCACAGCATTGGTACTTTCATTTGCGTTTTGATGATTCTGATTCATTATTTTCATATTTGTCACTCTGATTTGTTCTGCCAATGTTATTTACTATGTCACCGATGGCCTTCCAGTCATCAACATAGGTTCCCCCAAAATCCTGCGGAATGTCTTTACCAATCCCGCTGGCAGGTACGACAGAAGAAATCACCCCTCTTAGAAACTCTTTGAACACCACTGGCATGTTTAAATGATTAAAGATAGGGTACTCTAGAGAAATTGAAAGAAAAATTCAATAGATCTGAAAATGAGAAAAGAGCTTAACAGTTGCTGTCTTTTAGACACCATCTCATTTAGTCTTCTTATTTTTAGTTTTTTATTGAATCATTGGAAAGAAAAATCATTCATATTATTCTCTATGTAATAAATATTTATCTTTTTATTTTGAATATTGTGTTTCCATTACCCCAGAGATTGGCCGAAACTCGGTAAAGCCACGGGTTTGACAAATTACTTTTTTGAGGTATAATTGGAGGAAATGTTGACGAGTTTCGGTGGCTGTGAAGGTAGGTTTGAGGTGTCTTTTAATTTTTCTGCTTTTTGCGACTCCTGTTTCAGGACAAGGCGGGACCGAACTAGAGAGATCCGTTGCTGCGATCGTATCCGGAAGTAGGTCTGCCACCGCGAATGCCGCCGATAGAGAGACAGTAGTAGGTAAGAACGCGATTCCGATGAATACCGCCAAACTGATCGAACTGGTCAAAAAGAATAATGCTTCAGTGCTTTCCTCACGGCTCCTGGCGCTTAAAAGTGAAAAAGAGGGGAATGCCGATTTTTCCAAATTTCTGCCAACCGTTACGCTTAGTGCCGGCTATGAAAAGGTTTTTGGCAGATATATCTATAGCGAATCCCCGAATAAAAAAGTGGGCATCGATGATAAGGACAAAAATACTTCATCCGATACATTTAGTGCCAATCTGATGGCAAATTATAATGTCTTTAATTCTGGAAGAGATCTGTTTTCCCACAATTTTCACAAACACAAGGTAGAGGCAGCCAAATATGAGGAATACCACAAGATAGAAGAGGCTGTAGTCAGTGCCCTTACACTCTATTTCCACATACTCCTGCTGGAGGCCCAGAGAAAGGCGCAGCTAGATGACCAAAATGCCAAAGGAGAGATAAGACTCATGGCGGAGACGAAGGAAAAGCTAGGCTCGCTCAGCCCCGACGATAAACTTAAGGTAGATAGTAACTATCTGAATGCAAAAATATCCACCGCAACGATAGATAAACTCATAAGGGAGAAGCGTATTGAGCTTAATCTCCACCATCTAGGTCTCGGTCCTGACCAGGACCTAGTTTTGGATAGGCCCGAGGCTAATGAGCAGAATATCGGTAAAATAGACATAGATAGACAGATTGAGAATGCTCTAGGGAGTGACGTTCAGCTAAAGAAACTAGAGGAAACAAAAAAGCAACTGGAAGAGAGTTTGAAATTGGCCAAATTGTCTATGGCACCACTTATCACGGTGAATATGAGTGCAGGAATTGATGGAAATGATTCTAAAATCACAAACATGTCTCACGAGAATAATGGTCAACATAAGAATGTTAGCGCTACAGCAAATATGAACGCTAGGCTAGACTTCCCAATTTTCGCTGGTTTCGGAAACTTAAATAATCTGAGAGCCGTTAGAAAAGATTTGGAGAACTGTGATGTTCTCATAGAGGAGAGAAAAAGAACTATTAGAGGCAGTGTTATAGATATTGTCAATAATATCAGTTATCATAGTGAAATAATCCCATCCAGAGAACGAAATCTTGGGCTACAGAAAAAAATATTTAGAGGAGCTCTCAATTCCTACAGAAATGGGGGCTATGCTATGACGGATGTTCTGCAAGAAAAATCGAAGCTGGAGAAAGCGGAATCCGATTTGCTGACAGAAAAATACAATTTGTTGATTTCTAGGCTGGAGCTGTTAAAACTGACGGGCAGGCTAACTGTTGAAAATGTTATTAATCTGGGTGGGTTTTGATTATGAATAATAATGGAATTTTTGATAAAATTAGGAAAAATAAGAAAACTTCCGCTGGGGTGGTGGTGTTTTTGGCGCTTCTGGTTCTTTTTATCCTTGTGAAGGGGAGAACAAAGAAGTTTGACGTAAAAAATTTTGACCTGGAAGAGGTTTCTACCGGAAGGATAGACAGAGTTATAACAGCAACAGGAATAATCAACCCGATAGACATAGTGAGTGTAGGTTGTTTGAAGAATGGGGTTATTCAAAAGATGTATGTGGATTACAACGATAAGGTAGAGAAGGGGCAAAAACTGGCCAAACTTGATGCTGTGGCCCAAGAATTAACCGTCAAACACTACGAGGCAAGCGTTAAGCGTATGGAGGCCGAATCTAAAATAGCGGAAGCTGAACTGAAGAGGACCAGGGAATTGTACAAGAATAACCATGTTTCTAAAAAAGAGCTAGAGGTGGCCGAAGGTGACGCTGCCATGAAGCGTGAGTCGGTTAAGATGGTCGTAGCTAATTATGAGAAGAGCAAAATAGAATTGTCTCAGTTTAATATAGAATCCCCAATATCTGGAGTTGTTGTTGCGCGTCCGGTGGATGAAGGGCAGGCAGTTGTGTCGAATTCTGCGGCCCAGGTGCTCTATAAGATAGCGAAAGATCTTAGCAAAATGCAGATAGAGGCCAGTATATCTGAGGCAGACATAGGTCTGATAAATAAGGATCTGGAGGTTACATTTACGGTTGATGCTTACAAAAATAAGATTTTTAAAGGTAAGATAAAACAAATAAGGCTAGATCCAGCCTACGAGCAGAATGTTGTAGTGTATATTGTGATCATAGATGTGGATAACAGTGATAATTTGCTTTTACCTGGTATGACAGCTTTTGTATCTATAACTATAGATTTTGTTACCAATGCCATCAAAGTTCCGAACAGCGTATTTAGGTTTAGGCCATCGACCGAGGCCCGTAGCGCTATGGGAGTGCCAGAGATGTCCCAGAGCAGGAAAAATGAAATCGCTGATAGAATAAGGACAGGTAATTATGCATACATCTATGTTCTACGCAAGGGCAGTAAAAGGCCGGAAGGTCTTCTACTCAAAAAGGGCATAAGCGATCTTGCCTACACTGAAGCGAAATCCGGAGATTTGAAGGTGGGGGATAGAGTAATATCTGCCTACCTCATCAAGAAGTCTAAGAGTAAGAGATAGGTATCAGAGATGGGGGAGATAATAAGAGTCGAAAATATAAATAAGACGTACTTTTCCGTAGGTGGATTCACATCCCAGAATGTTCTAAGAGATATAAACCTTAAGGCCCACGAAGGTGACTTCCTATCAGTTATGGGCCAATCCGGGTCCGGAAAAAGCACCCTCATGAATATACTGGGGTGCTTAGATAGTCCCACTAGTGGTGACTACTACCTAAATGGCAAAAATGTCTCAAAAATGAGCAGCGATGAACTAGCAAATATCAGAAATAGGTACATAGGGTTTGTTTTCCAGAGCTTTAATCTTTTGCCCAGAAGAACGGTTTTTGACAATGTGGCCATACCCATGATGTACGCTGATTGTTCACGCAAAGAAAAAAGGGAAAGGATTGTGGAGCTTCTGAAGTCTGTAAAATTAGAAAACCATATGGAATATTATCCGACCCAACTCTCCGGCGGTATGCAGCAGAGGGTTGCTATAGCTCGGGCGCTGGTTAACAGCCCTTCTGTCATCTTTGCCGATGAGCCAACTGGTAATCTAGATGTTAAGACCAGCAACGAGATAATGGATACCTTCAGCAGTCTGAACGAAAATATGGGAATCACCATCATAATGGTAACTCACGAACCTAGCATAGCCAAATGTACAAAACGCCTGATTTACATAAGAGATGGCTCCAAAGAACATGACTGTACTATAAAGGAAGCACTAGATAGAAATATTCTGCGTCTATAGCCGAGACCAGCAGAAAACCTAGGTATTGTTGTAGGTTTTGATCAACCATCGTTGTGCGTCGCACATTCGGGACTGGGAACGGTGGATATAGGGTGCCCCGCAGGCATCACTTTAGATATATAGATAGGAGGGTATTCCATGTTACTCTCCCTAACTGGTAGCAGCGCCCAGCTCTGTGCACGGAAAATCTCTTTTAGACTGAGAGACATGTCTTCGACAATGAGACCAGCTCTCAGAATAGAAAATCCTGGACACGTTGCGGCCAGTACCATAACACTGGACTACGAACAAAATAGGAATAGTCTTTGGATGTACGGGGTCTCAGAAACGAGCCCGATTCCACTCAGAGGTCCTCATCCTTGTATGTTTGTGGTCTCGGTCAGAAAAAAAACATATGGAAAACTCTGCGAGATTCTGAGAATTAATACCCCTAACATGCCCTAGCTTGGGCTATAGTCTAGAATGCATCAATATTGTTATGTTATTCTGTGTTGTTTACAGAAATTTTACCTCGTATAATATGGGATTAGAACTAATAGTTGGTGGAAATTTATGCTAAAAATAGGGAAGGTACTTTCTAGTCATGGTCTTGACGGGAATGTCAAAGTTGCTAGCTTTTTCGAAAGGCCTGATGATATTTTTAAATATAAGGTGGTTGATTATGATAACAATGTATTGAATTATATTAGGGTTGGATCAACAAGTAAAAGGGATGTGTTTCTTGTAAAATTTGACCACATTAATTCTATCGAAGAGGCAAAAAAATACAATGGAACTGAGCTTTTTGTCAATATCGAAGACTTGCCAACACTCTCGGAAAATGAGACCTATGTTGAGAGTTTTATAGGTATGCTGGTGGTTGATGGAGCCAGAAATGGCGTTGTTATTTCATTGTCAAACTATGGAGCCGGAGACATTCTAGAAATCAAATGGGATAGTGGTAGATCCGAATGTGTGCTGTATAGTGGAGATCTCATAGAGAATGTGGACAAACAAAATAAAATTATTAGAATACATGCACCATCTTACATCTAATTATGAAATATCATGGAATCAGTGGTCTGCTCGATGGATTGAGGAATCTGGACAGCGAGAGAGTTAGTTTGGAACAAATTTTGAATGGAAAGGATGGCGGAGGCCCGTACTTTGCGCTGTTTATCATGGCACTACTGTCGCTCATACCAACACCCGCGCCCATACCGGTAATATCTAATTTTTTTGGAATTCTCTGCTGTCTGATAGCATTTCAAATTCTTTTGGGCAAAAAAAGTCTGATAATACCGAAATTTCTTGGTAAAATTTCTATAAAAAAGCAGACCCTTAATAGCATTCTGGGAAAGATAGGTCCGTTTTTCCATAGAATTGAAAAAATAACTCGAGAACATCTCAATTTCTCAGCTAGCAAAAGCATATCCTACATGATAGACATTTTTTTACTTGTGATATCTATAACTATGGTCGCACCCATTCCACTGCTAACTATGATACCAACAATTGCTATGATGGTGACCACCTTTGGTTTGCTGAATAATGATGGTCTTTTTGTGATCCTAGGTCTGTTGATTGGCACTCTATCGGTCTTTTTGATAATAGAAACACTTTCCTATGGCTTAAAATTGATTCTAAAGCTTACATATAGTTCGACTCCCCTTCTTGAATGAGTCCTAGCGGCAAAGCAATTTTCCGGAAATGGTCATTTTATACTTCCTTCCACGTCAAATTCCGCTACCCTATTGAAAAACTAAATTAGGATCGTCGATGGATGTGGTTAGAAATATGCAAAAGTTGATCTATGGCCAGCTAAGAGGAATAGACTTCGGGGTAGATACCGGTATCTACTCCTATCCTCCGAGAGGGATTGATTTTCCATATATATTGATATCTATGGAGGAGTCCGGAACTAGCCAAAATTTTGGCTATGAGGCTGTGAGAGTAAAAACAAAAATAGAGGTCTTTGACAGGAGCGAAAACAATGCGCGGATTTTGGAAATTTCTGATGACATTGTTGCAAGCATGGAAAGCCTCCGAGCCATAATCTTCGAAGACTCCAGAATTATTGGTGTCTTTTTCGATGGGAATGAACTAAAACTACATAGCGAAATCAGTCCAACCTGGAGTAACAGCCTAAATTTTGAACTGGCTGTGGAACGAATTTCCCGATAGGACGCGTTTAAAATGAGAACCAGAGTGCATGAAAAAAATTCCTGTGGATGATAAATCCGCCCATGAACTTAGAAGAATTAGGAAAATTATCGATATCATCATAGAGTCTCTGGAAGAAAGGATTAGCAATATAAAAAATGGCAGTCTATTGAGGGATGAGCAAAATTTCATAGACCCTATTCTGGGAAAAGATGAAAATGTCCTCTCGGCGGTGTGCAAGCTTGGTAATCTCATGGTAAAACTAGGTAATTTTGAGGTTGAGGAGGATATAGGGGAAGACAACATTTCTCTAGAAGATGTGGATCTGGATATAATACATGATTACATAAAAATACTTGGGGAAAAAAGTTAAATCTGACAGGCTCCTAAACCCTTCTCTATTTTTTATACTTATATTTTTGTTTTTCTCCTTCTTTATATTGACTATTTATGCAAACACTGTACTTTTGTATGGAATATAAATCCAAAAAATGGAGGAAACGCCATGGGAGGTTTTGAAGGTGCTACAGTAGTAGGTCTTCTTAGAAAGCTA
>JAIRWJ010000069.1 GCA_031269065.1 Rickettsiales bacterium | reverse complement strand
CTTCTGTTTTATCAGAACCATCTATATTGACAGTCTTGATAGTGGTGTTAGCAATAGATGTGGCATCATTGCTCTCTGGAATGACATAGGTGCTGCGAGGGGTGGTCTCTGTTACGTTTTTTTCTACTTTTACTTCATTCCCCTCTCTAATATAAATGCTTGGGTATAGTCCAAAATAACTATAATCTTTGGCTAGGTTTTCTGGGAGGGATCCGCCGTTTGCAATGTTTATCAGAAAACTGACAAGTACTTCATCGTCCATATTTTCCAAGAATGAGGACCCGCTAGCTGTGGAAGCCATTATAAAACTTTTTAGTGTTCTTACATTTAGGTCCAACATGGACTCACCATTTATAGCATCTATCAGGAGATTGGCCAATGTCTTGTTTTCTGCACTCAGTGATATCCAAATATTACTGTCACTATCAAATAGGGTTCTATTCACACCAGCTATAGTTGACATTTTGTCTCTCAACGCTGCGTCTATCTCAAACAGCCGTTCCATCGTAGAATCGGCCAATGTCTCGTTTTCCGTATTCTGTAATAGTGAAATAATATTGTCCTTAGCCAAAGCTATACCCTTGCTAAGCTTATCAAGCATTTCGCCTCTTAGCGCCATATTTTTCTCGCTCAACACTAACGAAACAACATCATCAGCTAGAATTCTCAAGCCAAGCACATCGTTTCTTAGTTTCAAAAATTTTCCAGACTCTTTTGTTATCAATTCCCCCAGTTCGAGAAGCTGTTTATGTTTTTTTTCCATGTCCATCCTAGCTTCTTTTTTTATCCTAGCTTTTCTAGAAAATCGCCAACCATCAACAAGTTTTTCATAGGAAAGCTTTGAAGTATTGTATGTTATCTCCGCTTCATTGTAAAGATCAATTAAATTGCCGAATTCCTTATAAGACATATCTACTTCTTTTTTCACTATCTCGATTTCATCTATGATCAACTTTTTCAGTTCAACCCCCGCTTTTTCCCCATTTTGACCATAAACTTTAACATAGAAATTTGGTTTTATATCTTTATCTA
Source organism: Rickettsiales bacterium (assembly GCA_031269065.1). GTDB lineage: Bacteria > Pseudomonadota > Alphaproteobacteria > Rickettsiales > UBA1997 > CALXRO01. The sequence goes on along the minus strand of JAIRWJ010000069.1, from coordinate 1,550 downwards.
TAGTTTTCATAGTCAACCAGAGAACCTTTAGTTCGTTGTAGATTGGGTTAATAGAACTGCTCAGGAGAATTGGAATTACTGGCTTGGTCCACGGATCTACGTTCGGCTCGATCCAAAATTCTGGGTTTTTGATATCTGGAAACAATCTAACCATTTTAAATACCTGCTCTTTGCTTTCTCTGATCGATTCAAGGGTCTCTTTTATATTGTATTCACTCTTTTCGGTGGTGGTCTCACTCGCCCACAGTGCTGCACCGTAGACTATAGCACCAGCTGGAATGGTGGCTGTCACAAGCGCCAAAAACACGAGTAAATTCTTATTGCTTATTGTTTTTGGATTTTTCATAGAAGTTTCCTTTTTATTAATAAATTTTTTTGCTACCCACAGTCCCAGCTCAAGGCTTATTGAGCCTTGAGAACTTGTATCCCAGAGATTCTGGGAAAATAGGTAGTCGTATAACTTGCATACATTATAGCTGAAAAAAATACTTATGCAATATGTTGATGAAAAAATTTATGGATTTTAGGTTTTATAGATGGATTCTCTCTTTTCCAATGATAAATAAATACCTCGCGGAGGATTGGATGACAAGTTTTGATGGAATCTGTATAAGTCTGAGACACATCATGATCCAATGTTCAAAGGACATATGTTGTCTACGTTCAAACACGATGATATGAAAAATTTAAGGGATAAGGACTTGCTTTTGCATATGTGTCACTGAAGGGACACTTTACAGATACTTTTGTGAGTACTGCGCGGAACAGTTTTTGACCCTCCGTCACAGCCCCTACAGACACTTAAGCTGGGCTGGTGCAAATTCGCCTTGTAATAGAAAAAAGTGAACCTCATCAAAATTTCTTTTGGTTCCCTGCAAATTCCAACTAAATCTAAAAAACAGGTGAAATAGATTTAGTGCCAGCGATCTGAGCTTCTTTTTGAACAACAGAACAGGACATTATTGACTAGGTTTCATAGAAGATCTATGTGTATAAGTAAAAATTATGAGAGTAACAGGGCATGACCCCCATCTATTGTCCGACTCCGGTCAGAGATAGCTACGTAGCAAATAAAAGAGAGATAATAACAAAGATGACAGCTGGAAACATGGCCTATACGGGTCAGCTTCAATCTCTTTAAAGGAGGTAATCCAGCCGCAGGTTCTCCTACGGCTACCTTGTTACGACTTAACTCCAGTCATTCCCACTACCGTGTTACACTGTCTCCTTGCGGTTAACTCATGTAATTCGGGTAAAAAGAACTTCCATAGCTTGACGGGCGGTGTGTACAAGACCCGAGAACGTATTCACCGTAGCATGCTGATCTACGATTACTAGCGATTCCAACTTCATGCAGACGAGTTGCAGTCTGCAATCCGAACTGAGAGAGCCTTTGAGGATTTGCTCCGGATCACTCCATTGCACCCCTTTGTAACTCCCATTGTAACATATGTGTGGCCCAACCCATAAGGGTCGTGATGACCTGACCTCATCCCCATCTTCCTTTAGTTTATCACTAACAGTTTCTCTATAGTTCCCGGCATTACCCG